>DATNQE010000157.1:0-6712 GCA_036702895.1 Trichocoleus sp.
GACATTCCGGCCCGACTGGCCAGCGCTGGCAAAGTCTCAACGCTGATGGCTAGCCGTAGAGTTCACGTCGTTGGCCTATTTAGCCTGGGCAGCACCGTGGCCGAGAAAGGCACCGTTGTCATGAGCGACCTGAACTACACCCAATGGTTTGGCCCCAGTACCCTGCAGCAGGTCACCCTGGGCGTACTCACCCTGGAGCCCGGTCGCGACCCCAAAGCTGTGCAGGCTCAGCTTCAGGCCCACCTGTCCGACAACATCACAGTGCTGACCCACGACGAGCTAATCGCCAAAGAGCGCCAGGCCGTCGCCACCGACCCGGTCGGTATTATCTTCAGCTTTGGCGGCATGGTGGGTTTCGTCGTAGGCATTGTGATCGTGTATCAGGTGCTCTACACCGACATCAGCGACCACCTGCCCGAATACGCCACCCTCAAAGCAATGGGCTACAGCGACGGGGCTCTGCTGCGGGTGGTGCTGCTAGAGGCAATTCTGCTGGCGATTCTCGGCTTTCTGCCTGGCTACCTAACTTCTCTGGGTCTGTATCAGGTGCTCACAGCCCTCACCCGTATCCCTCTGATGATGCGCACCTCGGTGGCCCTCAAGGTCTTCATCCTGACGCTGGTGATGTGCAACCTGTCCGGCGCGATCGCAATGCGTCGGCTCCGCTCTGCCGACCCCGCCGATGTGTTTTGATCCTGCCCATTCTCCCCACCCCTTTCCCTCATGTCCCCCACCGTCACTATCCAAAACCTCCGCCACGCCTTTGGCAAAGGCGCTCTGCGCCGCCCCATCTTGACCGACATAAGCCTGGCGCTGCACCCCAGTGAAATCGTGCTGCTCACCGGCCCTTCCGGCAGCGGCAAAACCACGCTGCTAACCTTGATCGGTGCCCTGCGGTCGGTTCAGGAGGGCAGCCTGCAAATTCTGGGCCAGGAGCTCAGGGGTGCATCTAAGGGTCAGCTGGTGCGTCTGCGCAACCAAATCGGCTTTATTTTTCAGTCCCACAACCTGCTAGACTGCCTCACCGCCGCAGAAAACGTAGGTATGGCGCTGAAGCTGCAGGGAGTCGCCAAGCGGGAGCGGCAGGACCGCGCCCACGCCATTCTCTCAACCGTAGGGTTGGGGCAGCACAGCCACAAATATCCCGACCAGCTCTCGGGCGGGCAAAAGCAGCGGGTTGCGATCGCGCGCGCCCTGGTCTCCCAGCCCAAGCTGGTGCTGGCTGATGAACCGACGGCCTCGCTGGATAGTCAGTCGGGGCGCGACGTGGTCAACCTGATTCAGCAGCTGGCCCATCAGCAGCACTGCACTGTGCTGCTCGTGACCCACGACACCCGCATTCTCGACATTGCCGATCGCACACTGCATATTGAAGACGGCAGGTTGAGTAGCGCATAAACCTTGCTTTTGCAGAGCTTCCTCGCTAACTGGAATGACCTCAACAACGGTTGAATCAGAAGCAGTAACTCCACGATCTGCCTTTAGAGAGACAGAGTAGGCGCTTTCGAGGCTAGAGACCTTAAAAAACTCTGGAAAAGGCCTGAAACGGCCTCTACGTCCCCCCCTAGGGCATTGAACTCAGTAGGGGAGCACGGTTAACTGTTTGAGAGCAATTTCCTGAGAGTCTGCAAGGAGATAGGGGATGCCCATGACAAGCATCAAGTTGACCGGAGCAGGGCTGCTGGCGCTAGCTCTATCGGTGGCGCTCCAGAGCTGCGGGGGGGAGACTCCCACTGCCGATGCTCCCGCTGATCAGAGCTCCGACATCGCAGCCTCCGGTGAACAGACGGAGGGCACTCTCACTGTGCGTGCCAACGGTGAGGATTTTGTCCGGCAGGGATTTACCAGTAAAGATGGCTGGGATATTGAGTTTGACCATATCTACGTAACGCTGGCCAACGTCACGGCCTACCAAAGCGACCCGCCCTTTGACCCGCAGGCGGGACAGGAAATCAGCGCCACACAGACCGCTTCACTCACCGAGCCCACCACGGTAGACCTGGCTGCCGGAGACGAATCGGCTGAGCCCGTAACCGTCGCTGAGCTAAAGGCTCCGGCGGGCCGCTATAATGCCCTTTCGTGGGAGATGGTGCCCGCTACCAGTGGCCCTGCCCAGGGCTACCCGCTGGTCATTCAGGGCACAGCCACCAAAGATGGCCAAACCCTGCCCTTCACCCTCAAAATGGCTGAGGAGCTGAGCTTTACCTGCGGCGACTTTGTGGGGGATGAGCGCAAGGGCATGCTGGCGGGCGGCGATAGCGCCGACCTGGAAGCGACCTTCCACTTTGACCACCTCTTTGGCGATGGGGATGCCGCCCCTGAGGACGAAATCAACACAGGCGCTCTCGGCTTTGACCCCTTAGCCGCTCTGGCAACCGACGGCCAGATTGAGGCTGACAGCAAACAGCTTCAGGAGCAGCTCTCCCCCGCCGACTACCAGCGGCTGCTGGAAATTTTGCCTAGCCTAGGTCACGTTGGCGAAGGCCACTGTGAGGAAACCAATCTAACTACATGAAACGTCTGACATCGCTGATGCTAAGGCCGCTTGTACTGGGACCACTGGCCTTGGGCAGCCTGGGAGCCCTGGTAGGGGTGCTGCCGGCTTGGGCTCATGGGGCTCGGCTGAGTTTCCAGACCGCCAGCAGCGTTGCCCTAGTGGCTACCTACGACAACGGGGAGCCGATGAAAGCGGCCCAAATTTTGGTGTATTCGCCCGACAACCCCTCTGAGCCCTGGACAGAGGGCACCACCGACGACCGGGGGCGCTATGCCTTTACTCCCGACCCGGCTATTCCCGGCAACTGGGAGGTCACCGTGCGGCAGGCGGGCCACGGCGATGTGGTGATCGTTCCGGTCAGCGGCAAGGGGGCCGAGGGTGGAGCGGCTGTGGCCGAAGGCACCAGTTCTGATACGAGCTCTGGCCCGAGTTCTGGGGTGGCTGGCTCAAGTGCTAGAACCAGCATCGCCAATCTTCCGCCCGTGCAAAAAGGGGTGGTGATGGGCTCTGTCATTTGGGGCTTTGTGGGGACGGCCCTATTCTTTTCAAGAGGCAAGCGGTAGTGCACATTCCCGATGGTCTTTTACCGGCTCAGGTGTGTGCTGGGGGCTATGCGATCGCAGGGCTCACCGCGTGGTACTCCCTGCGCCAAATCAATAAAAAGCCCAACCCTACTGCTGACATTCCCAAAGCATCGCTGCTAACGGCGGCTTTCTTCGTAGCCTCCTCTATCTATATCCCCATTCCGCCCGCTAGCGTCCACTTGATTCTCAACGGGCTGCTGGGGGTGATTCTGGGGTATTTTGCCTTTCCGGCTATTCTCATTGGGCTCTTTTTTCAGGCGCTGGTGATTGGTCACGGCGGACTGACTACCTTGGGTGTTAACGCGGTGATGATGGGCATTCCCGCCCTGCTGGCGTTTCACGTATTTCAGTTGCGCAACCTCCTGGGCCGATCCCTGTCTCCCGTCTGGGCTACTGGGATCTTTGCCTTTCTAGGCGGCATGGTAGGACTGGGGCTGGCGGCGCTGATCTTTCTGACCCTCGTGATCACCACCATTCCTGAAGGGTTTGACGCCGCTACCGAGCAGGCAGCGATCACTAGCCTCTCGATTGCCCACATCCCGCTAATGGTGATTGAGGGAGCCTTTACGGCTATGTTGGGAGTCTTTTTGCAGCGGGTTAAACCTGAACTGCTAGAGGGCGTTAGCCGAGGAGTGAGCAAGTCATGACCCTGACTAACCTCGAAGCCTACGTCCATCTAGACTCGCCCATTCACCGCTGGCTGCCCCGGCTCAAGCTTGTCAGCCTGCTGGGGTTGATGTTTGCGTTTGCCACCGTGCGGCAGCTGTCGCTGCTGGGGCCGATGCTGGGAGTGACGGCGGTGCTGTACGGCCTATCGCAGCTGCCGATTTCGTTCTTGGGGCAGAGGCTGCGCTATCCGGGCCTTTTTATTCTGTCGGTGGTGCTGGTGCTGCCGCTGGCCTCGGGAGAAACCATTCTCTGGCAGTGGGGCTGGCTGACTCTGCGCGAAGAGGGGCTGCAAGCCACGGCGTTAGTGGTCTGCCGATTTCTGTCAATTCTGACATTAGGTTTTATTTTTCTGGGCACGACCCCGTTTCTGACCATTATTAAAGCCATGCGCTCCCTGGGGCTGCCCGCCATCATGACCGATATGACCTTGCTCTCCTACCGCTACCTCTACGAGGTGGCCGATACGCTGGCGACTATGCAGCAGGCTATGCGCCTGCGGGGGTTTGGGCATCAACCCCAGCGGCGCTACGGAGCCAGTCGGCGGCAGCTGCAGCAGCTCGCCTCTCTCACGGGCACCCTGCTGATTCGCAGCTACGAGCGCTCTGAGCGGGTCTACCAGGCTATGCGCCTGCGGGGCTATGGCACCCCGACTCAGCAAATGGCGGCTGCCAGAGCAGCCCAGAAGCATGGGTGCGATCGCACCAGCGCGGCGCTAACCGGAATTATCCTGGCTTTGGCCGTAGGATTTGTCGTTGCAGAGATTAGTTTGGCGAGGCTATGAGTTCAACCTTTATTCAGCCGCAGACCGTGCCTTCAGATGCGCGGCCAGGCGAGCAGCCTGCAATTGCGATCACAACCCACGATCTCTGCTTCTCCTATCCCGATAGCCCGCCTACCCTCTACAACGTCTCTGTGCAGATTGAAGCCGGAGAGCGGGTCGGCATCATCGGCCACAACGGCTGCGGCAAAACCACTCTGTTCATGCTGCTGTGCGGTGTGCTGACGCCCATCAGCGGCGAGGTTTATCTCTTTGGTGAGCCGGTTCAGCCAGGGCAGTTCCGGCCTGAGGTCGGCATGTTGTTCCAAGACCCCGACGACCAGCTTTTTTCGGCGTCGGTGCGGGAAGACATTGCCTTTGGCCCGCAAAACATGGGGTTTGAGGAGGCTGAAGTGGAGGCGCGAGTGGAGGCAGCTCTGGCGATGACTGGCCTCGAGCGGTTGGCCAACCGCCCCCCTCATCACCTGTCGGGGGGCGAAAAACAAATGGTGGCCATTGCCGGACTCCTGGCGATGCAGCCGCGCATCTTGCTCTACGACGAACCCACCGCCAACCTCGACATGCGCACCCGACGGCGGCTGATTCACTTTCTGCAGCAGGCCTCTGAGACGCTGCTGATCTCCTCCCACGACCTGGAGTTTGTGCTGGAGGTGTGCGATCGCGTTCTGCTGATCGACGATGGGCAGGTAATCGCCGACGGCGACCCCAGAGAAATTATGGGCGACCAGGCCCTGATGGAAGCCCACGGCTTGGAAAAACCCCACTCCCTAATCCCCCACAGCGAGCCTCACCATCTCAAGCCCGATCAGGCCAGCTAGGGCGAGCACGGGCAGCTGCATCAATCCTAGGCAGGGGCGCAAGTTTCTGCGCCTAATGCAGGGCCCCTGGGCAGCACAAGCGGCTAGACCAGAAAAATGCCCTTCTAGAAGCCCGTTTGAGCAGCCCACAGAAAAGAGGCCGTCACAGAGGCTTAGAAAACCGAAACGACGTAATCGCCAGCCCCTCTCGGAAGTAAAACCGGTGGGCACCAGATCGCTGCACGCCGCTGTCTAGCTCCAGGGCGCTGCACCCCTGGGCGCGGGCTTGCTCCGTCAGCCAGTCTAGCAGCTGCTGACCGTAGCCTTTGGAGCGCTGAGCTTCATCGGTTACCAAATCATCGACGTAGAGCACTCGACCGCGAAACAGCAGGTTCATTAGCCGAAACCCGGCTACCGCTGTCACGGCTTCACCCTCTTCCACAAAAGCTATCTGGTAACCCTCCTGGCGCTGCTGCAGCACCCGGTTGATAAATTCTCCCTGGCTGAGGTGAGGCCTGAGCTGCACCACCACTGGAAAGCAGCGGCTCAGGTCGGCTTCAGAACGGGCAAGACGGATGGCCATCGATTACTCCTGGGCTGCTTCGGTAAACGCCATTTGCCAAAATGCCGCCTCTAGCTCCGCCACCCGCAAAAAGGCAGTTTCGGCCTGCTGCTGCACCGCCGTTGGAGCCTCCCCAAGGGCCGCATCAGCCTGCTGGGCTAGCGTCTGGACGTAGTCGGTAAAGCCAGGATTGCCCCAGCGGTCGGCAAACTCGGTGTAGGGCGCTGGCATGGGTCCCGGCAGCTGCCAGCCCTGGTTGTAGGCATATTCAATGGCCCACAGCGCCGTTGCCTGCACCGCATAGGGTGCGATCGCAAGGCTGGCCATAAACTCGCAGTACTGCTGGCAGGTTGCCTGTTTGGGGGTGCCCAGCTGCAGTTGGCGCTCTGCCGCCTTGGCCTGAAACCAGCGCAGCTCATCCTGCAGCGCCGTCAGCCCACTCAGCAAACTGTCGAGATCGCCATCTGGGGCAGCGCCTAGCACCCGGCCCAGCATCCGGGTGAAGTCTTTGACAAACAGATAGTCCTGCACCAGCCAGGTGTTGAACTGTTCAGGCCGCAATGTGCCTTCCCGGCAGCCCGTCAAAAAGGGATGCACGGTGGCTTGCTCCCAGGCAGCGGCGTGGGACTTGATCAGGTGGTGGCAGGTTATCCCCATACTTCAACAGCGTTCGCTAAAGACGTCCTTTGACCAGCCCGATTTTAGCTCGAGGCGGGACCTCGCTAGCGGTCGGCCTAGGGTTAACCACACAATAGCTGCCCATTCATGCAAAAATTTGGGGCGGCTGCAGTTGAACATGGGGACTGTACGACAGTCGAAATTGCA
>DATNQE010000075.1:0-2265 GCA_036702895.1 Trichocoleus sp.
GAAGAGATCGATACCTTCGTAGCTTCTCTGAAGGAGACGATCGATTTCTTTGGCAGCGTGTTTGAAGACGAGGACTTTTAGCAGTCGGTAATCCCTCCCTATGACGAGGGTGTGCAGGGCTTAAGGCTTTCTATACTAAAAATAGTGAGTCTTTGTGAACAGCTCCCCTAAAGAACCTTGATTCAACAGGAAACCCTTGAGCTTCTAGAGTGGGCTCGTCTTTGCCAGCATCTATCAACCTTTGCTTCGACCAAACTGGGGGCAACCGCAGCTCGACAGCTGAGGATTCCGGATAGCCAGATAGAGAGTGAGCGTTTGTTGGAGCAAACCCGCGAGGTCTATCGGCTCGATGGGAAGACAAACTTGAGCTTCTCAGGGGTGCAGGACATTGGCGATGCGTTGGAGCGAGCGGAGCGGCAGGGCTTGCTCAGCGGGGAGGAGTTGCTTGCGATCGCAACCACCCTCAACGGTGCCCGCCAGCTGCGTCGCATCATCGATGCCCAGGAAGACCTGCCCGTGCTGCAAGCCCTGGTGGAAAACCTGCGCACTTACCCCGAGCTAGAGCAGGAAATTCACCGCTGCATCGACGACCGGGGTGATGTCGCTGATCGGGCTAGCCCGAAGCTGGCAGGCATTCGAGAACAGCTCAAGTCCACCCGTAACGAGATTTATCAGAAACTCCAGCGCATTTTGCAGCGCCACGCCGGAGCCGTCCAGGAGCAGCTGATCACCCAGCGCGGCGATCGCTTCGTTATCCCTGTCAAAGCCCCTCAAAAAGACGCCATCCCCGGCATCGTCCACGACGCTTCTACGAGTGGTTTGACGCTGTATGTTGAACCCCACAGCGTCGTCGAGATGGGCAACCGTCTGCGCCAGCTGCAGCGCCAGGAACGTACCGAAGAAGAAATTGTCCTGCGTCAGCTGACGGCCCAGGTTACTGAGGTGCAGCCCGACCTGGAGCTGCTGCTGGCTATCGTCACCACTCTAGATCTGGCTGCTGCCCGCGCCCGCTACTCCCACTGGCTAGAGGGCAACGCTCCCCGCTTTGTTAACCCCGACGAGCAGGCCACCCTGCGCCAGCTCCGCCATCCTCTTTTGGTTTGGCAGCAGCGCCATGAACAGGGACCTGCTGTCGTGCCCATCGATGTCATTGTCAAACCCTATCTGCGCGTCGTTGCTATTACAGGGCCTAACACGGGCGGTAAAACTGTCACCCTCAAGACCCTGGGCCTAGCTGCCCTAATGGCTAAAGTCGGCCTGTTTATCCCTGCCCGCGAGCCTGTAGAGGTTCCCTGGTTCGATCAGATTCTTGCCGATATCGGCGATGAACAGTCCATCGAACAAAGCCTCTCCACTTTCTCGGGCCACATCCGCCGGATTGGTCGCATCTTAGGCGCCCTCAAGCCTCCTCAGGCTAGCTCCCCGGCAGAATCCGCGGCCCAGCTTGCCACCTCCGATTCACCTGAAACCTCTAGCTTAGAAGAGGATGATCCACAGGCCGAGCCCCTGCCGGACCTGCCCTCTCCTTCCTCCTCCCTTCTCCCTTCTCCCGCCAACGCCCTTGTCCTCCTCGACGAGGTTGGCGCTGGCACTGACCCATCTGAGGGCAGCGCTCTGGCCGCCTCTCTGCTCAGACACCTAGCCGATCACGCCCGCCTTACCGTTGCTACCACTCACTACGGCGAACTCAAAGCCCTGAAGTATCAGGATGACCGCTTTGAAAACGCCTCTGTGGAGTTTAACGACGTCACTCTGTCGCCCACCTATCGCCTGCTATGGGGCATTCCAGGCCGCTCCAACGCACTGACCATTGCTCAACGCTTGGGGCTAAACGCTGACATTGTCGAAGATGCTAGGGAACAGGTTGGCGTCAGCAGCCAGGCCGACGTGAACCAGGTAATCGCCGGACTAGAAGCCCAGCGCAAGGCGCAGGAGGACAAGGCCAGCGAAGCCGCCAAGCTTTTGGCTCAGGCTGAGAAGCTGCACAACGAGGTGTCTCGCAAGGCACAGATGCTGAAGGAGCGAGAACGCGACCTACAGCAGCAGCAGGAAAAGGCCATTCAGCAGGCAATTACCCAGGCCAAGGAAGAAATTGCCCGCGTTATTCGCCGCCTGCAGCAGGGGGATGCCACAGCCCACGATGCTCAGAAAGCGACTGAAGCGGTCAACGCTCTGGCGGGTAAACACCTACCGACTCGTCAGGCTGCACCTAAGCCCAAGCCAGGGTTTAAACCCAAGGTGGGCGATCGCATTCGTATTCCCAGC
>DATNQE010000080.1:0-2752 GCA_036702895.1 Trichocoleus sp.
TACCATTGCCACCGTTTTCCAGTATCGCCTGCAGCGCCTAAGCCACCCCTGGCACTTCTGGCTCGATGCTGGCTCGCCCCGCTGGCTGACAGGCACCGACGAACTCTTTGGGTTTCCGATTTTTCTGGAGGGCTGGAACGGTAGACCGTGGACAGCGGCAGATGTAGAACTTCTCCATGCCGAACGTCTAGAGCGGATCTTGAGGGACTTGCTGGGGCGGGTGTGCGATCGCATCTACCTCTGCCACAGTGACTTAGCGGTCAGCGGCCAGGAGCAGACAGGCCCGCTGCTCACCCTGGTCAACACCGCTCAAAATGCGTTTCCTGCCCAAGACACCGCTGCTGTCTCCTAAAGGCCTCTATCTGAAGCGCCTATGTCTCCTGGTTCCCCAATAGTGAAGCGGCTGGCAAACGCCAGCCGCTTCACAGCATGCTTTTACAGGTAATGCCCTAATGCTAGGGCGCTAGGATTTAGCGGAAGCGCTTCTTGCGGCGAGCGACCGCTTTGCGTTTGCGCTTTTCTTGAGGCGTCTCAAAGTGGCGGCGACGTTTGACCTCAGAAAAAACGCCCGCCTTGGAAACCTGGCGCTTAAAGCGCCGAAGGGCTGATTCGATACCCTCGTTTTCTCCTACAACAACCTGAGTCATATGGAAACGCTTTTTTTTCCTCGAAAGACAATAAATTGAATAACAACCAACAGAAAACGAATCGTGAATAGAAACGCTAACTTACAGAAGAACAACTGCTAGTTGCGTTACAGGTATCTCAGGGAAAACGAGCCACCTCCTCCATTCCCCGATCCAAAAGGCAGCACATTAAGACAGCACAAACGGGGCACAAGTGCCCAAATCATTGCACCAGATTAGCATAAAATAATCAGCCGTTTGCACCCCATCCAATGTCCTCGGCTCTAGGCTGCGAGCGTCTTTCAATACAGCTTGACAATGCCCAATTAAGCAGCCCCAGGCCGCTTCTCAAGAGCGTCTTCGGCTACGCCCTGAAGTCCTCCACAGAGCGCCTGCGAAAGCTTTTGAATACAGGCGTTTTGCTCTGCTGTTCCCAGTTCCTCCCAGGCTACATCACGTCGCAGCACCAAACCGTTGTGGCCGGTTAGGGATCGAGGCAGCGACGCTGTTTCGACCAGGGCCAGAGTCTGCATATTGTAGGTTGTGTAGGTGGTGAGCTCGGGCGAGTCGAAGTCAATATCCACTACCGTAATGCTCTTGTAGGGTGAGGCATCGCCAGCAATCAGCGCCCTCGGACCAGAGCCCAAAATGCCTGAATGCAGCAATTGCAAGTTGCCCCGGTGCCCCGGGTAGTAGGCGTGCTGGTGACCGCTGATGTAGGTATGTACCCGGTAGCGCTCCAAGAGCTGCCGCAGCTCCTCGGCATTACTCAACACTTCGCCTGGCTTATCTCGCCCCACCGCAATGCCGTAAAGCGGCAGGTGACTAATGATCACTCGCATTTTGGCCTGCTGAGCAGCTTCGCTAGCAAGGGTTTGCTCGACCCAGGCCAGCTTGTCGGCAGGTAGGGTGTTCGTGGAGCCATCCCAGGAGACAAAAAAGACATCTCCCAGAGAAAAGGAATAGAAGAAGGGAAACTCATAGCGATCCACGAACTGCAGCCCCGGGTCGTGCTCTGGAGCCTGCCAGTAAGCCGCCGCCAAATCCCGCTCCTGCTGAAAGACAAACTGGTTGGCTGAGTTTCTCGCCCCAGACGCATCGTGGTTACCGATGGTAAAGCCAAAGGAAATGCCGAAATTGCGCAAAGGACCAGCCACATGGCGATCAAAAGCGGCCCACATAGCGTTAATCTGGCTGGCGCTGAGCGATGGGCTCTGGCCTGCAATCATATCGCCGCCGCCGATCACCATATCTGGCCGCCAGAAGGGCAGGAGCTGAATTCCTTGATCAACCTCAGGATCGTAGGTAGTAGATCCGTAAGCGCTGTTGAGATCGCTAATCACGACCAGGCGCAGGTCTTTGCGGGGCGGATCGTAAAGGCCATTCGGGCCAGCGCTGGCAACTAGGGCTGCGGTTTCTGGAGGGAGTGGGGCGGCTGTAGGTTCGAGGGGTGGTTCAGCTGGGGCGGGTGAAGGCTGAGGCGCAGTTGCTTCGCTGGGGCTGCTCTGGTTGGCCGATGAGTTTGGTAGAAAGGCTCCCGAGCAAGCGACGCTAAGACTTAGGGCCAAAACGCTCAGCAACCCAAAGAAAGCCCACCGCCAGCGATGGGAACGACCAGATAAACGCAAAAAGAGCAGGCGCAGGAAGCGGCGCATAGAGAAACGGTTAGAGAATGAGGTGACTACCAGGCATAACCTTACCCCAATCCTCGCCCTGTGAGCTCAAAGCCCTGTGGACTCAAATTCAATGAGCAGCGGTTAGCTCATCGAGCTTGGTCCGCACCGTCTGGATGTCCTGCCACATCAGCCACTTCGGCGATCCTTTTTCCCGCGAAGGGTTGCGCAGCAGGTAGGCCGGGTGAAAAATAGGCATGCACAGGCGGCCTTCCCACTCAATCCACTGGCCCCGAATTTTGGTGATGCCTTCTTTTCTGCCCGTGATGCCCTTAACGGCGGTGGCCCCGGTGAGCAGAATGATTTTGGGGTCAACCATGCGAATCTGCTCCATCAGGTAGCCTTTGCAGGCGGCCATTTCATCAGGAGTTGGCACGCGGTTTTCGGGGGGGCGGCACTTAACGATGTTGCAGATGTAAATATCCTTTTCACTGTCAAGGCGCACGGCTCCCA
>DATNQE010000093.1:0-5378 GCA_036702895.1 Trichocoleus sp.
TTGAGCACGAGCGCCCAATCTAGATCGCCTAAGTACGCCTGCATTTCCTTTAGCTTGCCAGGATTTCCCGTGGCGACGACAACGGTTGGCATAGGTGAAAACGTGCTCCTCTCGATAGCCTGCTGATAACGTGTTGATGGCTCGTTGGTGACGTATTAATTGCCTGCTAAAAGCATTAGTAAATTAGTGAACCGTTTGCTATTGAAGCAAGTTGCGTCGTCGGCAGCAACTAGCGGATCTGTCACAAGATGTGACACACAACGCGCCGAAACCTGATAGCGTGATGGGGATTAGTTCAGCTTGTTGACGGGTGTTCGATTGAAGAAGCGCAAGCCCCAAAAACGTTCCAACTACTGGATTTTGGCTCCCCACGTGCGGCGCCAGTGGCCCACCATTTTGCAGGCGCTGCTGTGCACCCTGGTATTTGTCATTTACTGGCCGATTTTAGCCTGGCTAGCCGGGAGAACCTTGGAGCTGCTAAGCCAGGGTAACGTGCAGGGGGTAGCCCGGCTGGTAATCATTACTTTGGTAGGCTTCTTCATCCAAAAACTGGGGCAATACGGACAGGATTCTCTCATGGCTAAGGTGGCTCTGGAAGCTGCCTTGAATGTGCGAAAGCAGGTTTATCAACATGTTCACCGGCTCAGCCTGTCTTACTTTGAACGGGCTCAGACGGGAGATTTGGCCTACCGCTTAACTGAGGATATTGACCGCATTGGCGAAGTGGTGCTGAAGCTGTTCCACGACTTTATCCCGTCGGCACTGCAGCTGATAGTCGTCATTGGCTACATGATTTACCTCAACTGGCAGCTCACGCTAACGGCGCTAATCCTAGTGCCGATTTTGGCGGTGCTGGCAGGCTGGTTTGGGGACCAGATGCTGCGCTTTTCGCGCAACAGCCAGAACCGAGTGTCAGATTTGTCCTCTTTAGTGACCGAAGTATTCAGCGGCATTCGCCTAGTGCGGGCGTTTGCCGCTGAGGAATACGCCATTGAGCAATTTAGTGCCGAGGCCGAGAGAAACCGTCAGGCTCGCTATCAGGCGGCTTGGCTGCAGTCGGTGCAGTACCCAGTAGTGGGCTTTCTCTACGCCTTTGTCGTCATGTGCATTTTGCTGGTAGGCACTTGGCAAATTTCGCAGGGCAACCTGACGGGGGCTTCCTTTGGTAGCTATATTGCCGCCGCGCTGATGCTGATTGACCCGGTAACGCACTTTATCAATAACTACGGTGAGTTCAAGCAGGGAGAAGCTTCAGTTGATCGCGTGGCTGAACTGCTGCAAATCGAGCCTGCGGTGCGCGAGCTGCCCAACGCCGCCGAAATGCCTCCCGTGACGGGCAAAGTAGAGTACCGCAACGTGACCTTCGGCTACGAGGCTGACGATCCGGTGCTGCGGGAACTTAGTTTACTGGCGATGCCGGGGGAAAAAGTTGCTCTAGTGGGGTCTTCTGGGGCAGGCAAGACGACCCTAGTCAACCTGCTGCCGCGTTTTTACGACCCACAGGTGGGTCAAATCTTGATTGACGGCATTGATATTGGCACTGTCAGCCTGCGCAGCCTGCGGCGGCAGATCGGCATTGTGCCTCAAGAAATGACGCTGTTTTCAGGCACCATCGCCCAAAATATTGCTTTTGGTCAAAAGGACTTTGATCTAGAGGCAGTGCAGGAGGCCGCCAAAATTGCCAACGCCCACGGTTTTATTAGCCAGTTCTCCCAGGGCTACCACACTTGGGTAGGGGAGCGCGGCGTAAATCTTTCGGGCGGTCAACGGCAGCGCATTGCGATCGCACGGGCCGTTCTCCTCAACCCCCGCATTCTCATTTTGGATGAAGCGACCTCTGCTCTCGATGCTGAATCTGAGGCGCTGGTGCAGGAAGCGCTAGAGCGACTGATGCGCGATCGTACCGTCTTCATCATTGCCCACCGGCTGGCAACTGTGCGCCGCGCCGACCGCATTTTGGTAGTCGAGAAGGGGCAGATTATTGAGTCGGGTACCCACGAGGAACTGCTGCTGCAGAAGAGCCGGTATGCTCAGTTTTACGCCCAGCAGTTTCAGGAATCGACCGTGTAGTTGGAAGCCGATTTAGTAGACAGAGGGCACAAGTAAACGCAGCATCTGATTGCGTCTTGCAAGCGACATAAAACGTTTTAGCGGCTCCTACGCAGAGATCAACATGGCGATAGCCCAAGAGCATACCTTTTGGGCAGCAAGCTACAAGAAAAACGAAGCCCATAGCTTTTCAGGCATCAAGAAAAGCGAAGCCATGCCCTCCGGGCTACTGCCCCAGGGGCTCTGGCAATCTCGTGCTGAAATTGCTCCTGGAGGCTTGCTGCTCACGCGAAGCCGCAAACGTCTACGCCTTGCCGCTCCTTAGGAAGGCTTTGGCCTAGGCAAGGAAAAGTTTCTTGGTACGTTGGTGAGTTGGGTTGACCTACCGTTAAACAGCCGCTTCTTGAGAAGGTGCGGTGATACTTTGTGCAACTGTAGTATCGTCTTCCTCTGTGCTGGCCGTCTCAAGCTGCTCCAGCAGTCCTAGCAGCTCTCGCTCAAAGGCGACCTGAGCCCGGTTGGTGCGTCCGCCAATGTAGAGTTTGCCCTGGCTGACCAATGCCCATACTTGAGAGTGCGACACGTAGCTCATCATCACGCTGATCATAAGCAGGCCAAAGCCTGTGTAGACCGCCGGAATGCCGGGGTCAGCTTTGATTTGCAGTCCGGTGCTGCCAACAACATCGACTAGTGACAGCGTTATGCCGTTCACATCGGTAGAGAACCCAGTGCGTATTGTAGAAATCAAACTGCCGTCGTTGCCATAGACCAGCAGCATGCCCTGTAAATCGCGAGCAACCAGGGTAACGCCCTCACTCAGGTCAGGTTTAGTTGGCAGCCAGGTGCCCCACAGCCTGCCGCCTCCGGGCACTTCCAGGCTAGACATAGAAACTTCCAGAACAGGGCTGTTGTTGAGCTTGACCCGGGCTGCAGCAACGCCCCAGTCTGCCTGATAGAGGGTAACGCCCTTATAGCGCAGCGGCTCATTAACGTGAATAGTCTTGCGCTTGACCTCGGCGCCCGTTACGTCCAGCACAGACAGATCGGAGTAGAACTGGTCAATCGCGCCTTCTGGCGTGTAGTCGATCCAAAATCGATTGACTTTTACAGACCAATCTTTAGGAATTTGGGCAGCCGCCCAAGGCCCCGCATCAAAAATGTTGTGTACTCGAAAGGTTTGACCACTGGGCACCATCTCCTGGGCAAAAAATCCGGTCATAGCGCCCCAGATCGCCCCCAGCAAGATAATCAACATGCTGGCATGAACAATGATGGGGCCGATGCGCCCGGCGATTCCCTTGCGGGCGTAAACGGCCTCACCTTCCTGAAAGACTAAGTACCGCTTGCTCTTAAGAAATGAAATGACAGGCTCCAGAGTAGGCTGAGCCACTTCGGCGCTCAGAGCCAGCTTTTGGAACTGCCGAGGGCTGGTGTAGTAGCTCCATTTGCGGGCTGCCCCTAAAGCCGGAAACTGGCGGGTAAAGGTGCAGGCGGTCAGGCTAGCGCCAAAAAGAATCAGCAGCGCCAAAAACCACCAGGTGCGGTAGACATGGTCTAGCCCAATCGTCAGCAGCACTTTCCAGCTGAGAAAGCCAAATAGAGCGGGGTCTTCGGGGTAGTTGGTTTGATAAAACTCGAGGGACTGGCCTTGCTCAATTACGGTACCGCTAATGCTAAAGAGAGCGATCACAAGAAGAAGTGCGATCGCAAGCCGCAAATCCGCCAGCAGCGGCAGCAGCTCTTGCTTAAAATACCGCTGCCACCAGGATGAGCCTGAACCCGAAACGTCCGAAGAACCGGAAGCCATATCTTTTGAAGTGTGAGTTTCTAAGTAGCAGCCCTAGGGAAAATCGACTTAGGCTGTGCCAACAATCATTAGACCAGCGCAGCCGGAAATACCCTGGAGAGCAGAGAAAAAACGCCAAAGCCCACCAGCAAAATTCCGCTAGCGGGTGTGATCCAGCCAGACCACTGCCGCAGCTCCAGCAGCCGCTTGATTGAGGCTGTGAAGGTGCCCGCCAGCACCAGCGGCAGAACGTAGCCCAAAGCGTAGGCCAACAGGAAAGCACTCCCCAAAACCGGATCACCGGTCGCCGAGATCCAGGCCAGCAGGGTCGCCAACACAGGCGTGCTGCAGGGAGACGCCACAATGCCAAAGGTCAGACCTAAGCCAAAGGCCTTCAGGCCCACAGGCAAATTCCAGTCCTCTGGCAAGGTCGCGTTGAACGACGGCAGTTTTAACGGCAGCGCGCCCAGCAGGTTGAGCCCCATGAGAATGGCTACCAGGCTCACGACAATGGGTAAACCAATCGCCACCTGACCGTAAACATAGCCGAAGAGACCAGCAAACAGCCCCAACAGCGCCAGCGTTGTCGCTAGTCCCAGAGCAAAACCCACCGCCTTAAATGCTGCGTCCTGCCTGTTCTCAGTTTCGTAGCCCCCCATGTAGCCAACCACAATGGGCAGCATCGACAGCAAGCACGGAGAAAGGCTAGTCAGCAAGCCTGCCAGCGCCACTACACTCACGCTTATCCACGATAGGTGGGTGAGCTGGTCATTAACTAGCTGGTTGGCCCACTGGCTGAGGTGGTAGAGGTAAACCTGAAAGGTTTCCACCATGAACTTGCAATACTCTTAATGCAAAAGCATCTTCCATTGTAACGAGCTATTGCGATCAGTTGGCTCCAACGCAACTGTTGGGGCTACTGCTTGCTCGTTAAAAGCGGCTCCTGCTGCGGCTGCAAGCAAAAACCTTAGCGCCTAGAAAAAAGTGGCCAGCTAGGGCGCGACGGCAGTGGTAGCTCCAGAACTTCGGCATCATAAATTTCGCGGGCGGCCCGTATCAGCAGCGCAGCGGTAGCTAGGCTAGCCAACATAGAGCTGCCGCCATAGCTCAGAAAAGGAAAGGGTAAACCTGTTGTCGGCAGCGATCCGGTGGCCACTCCGATGTTTAAAAGCGACTGCCCTACCAGCAAGATCATGCTGCCTAGCGCCACCAGGCGATGCAGGGGTTGGGTGGCTCGCAGCGCAACTAATAGCGCTGCCGTTGCGTAAGCTACAAGCAGCAGCAGCAGCACAATGCAGCCTACATAACCCATTTCCTCTGCGTACACCGCAAAGATAAAGTCGGTGTATTGAATGGGCAGATAGTGAATCTTCTGCTGGGAAAGGCCAAACCCCTGCCCGAGCCAGCCGCCTGAACCAATGGCCAGAAGACTTTGAATCAGCTGATAGCCATTTTCTGTTGGATCAGCCCAGGGATTGAGGAACGAGACGATGCGCTGCCGCTGGTACTCGTTAATGCCGATGCTCAGTAGCGCTGTGGTGAA
>DATNQE010000113.1:0-4262 GCA_036702895.1 Trichocoleus sp.
TGATGTGTTGAAGGAACGTCTGTCGAGATGTCTAGATTAGTGCTACGCAAGCGATCGCAATTCCGGAGACGGCCCAAGCCGTCCTTCTGGAACTCCAATGTGCCTGCCTTTGATGAGGCAATTAAGAGCTTCTTTGGCCGGGCTAATACCTGGGTTTGGGCAGCCTGCCTTCCCCTGGCTCTGGTAATCTTGGGCGTTTGGGGAGCCTCCGCCCAGGCGCAGGATACCCCTCTTACTGCTGATGACCTTCAGGTCACCCTGAACAATATCTGGGTCACGATCGCCGCCTTCCTGGTGATCTTCATGAACGCTGGCTTCGGCATGCTGGAGACCGGCTTCTGCCGTCAAAAGAATGCTGTCAACGTTCTTTCCAAGAACCTGATCGTTTTCGCTCTGGCCACCCTGGCCTATTGGTTCATCGGCTTCTCCCTGATGTTCGGTGCCAACGGCACCCCCTTCGTGGGCTGGGCGAGCTTCTTCCTGGGCGGTGCGCCCGAGCTTTACGGCCTAGGCCCCGACGGTATCAACCTGACGAAAGATACCTTCTTCCTGTTCCAGGTCGCCTTTGCCGGCACCGCCGCCACGATTGTTTCGGGTGCGGTTGCTGAGCGCATCAAGTTCGTTGACTTTCTCATCTTTAGCCTGCTGCTAGTTGGTATTGCCTACCCCATCACCGGCCACTGGCTCTGGGGCGGCGGCTGGCTGGCTGAGCTGGGCTTCCATGACTTTGCGGGTTCTACCATCGTTCACTCCGTAGGCGGTTGGGCTGCTCTGATGGGTGCCGCTTTCCTCGGCCCCCGCATCGGTAAATACCAAGACGGTCAGACCAACGCACTGCCGGGTCACAACCTCAGCATTGCTACCCTGGGCTGTCTAATCCTTTGGCTGGGCTGGTTTGGCTTCAACCCTGGCTCGCAGCTCGCAGCTGACCTGGCCGTTCCGTACATTGCAGTAACAACCAACCTTGGCGCTGCTGCTGGTGGTCTGTCGGCTACTGCTGTCTCCTGGGCACTCAACGGCAAGCCTGACCTGTCCATGATCATTAACGGTATCCTGGCCGGTCTAGTGGGCGTTACCGCTGGCTGCTACGTGTTTGGTTATGCTGGGGCCTTCTGGGTTGGCCTCATTGCAGGTATTCTGGTGGTTTTTGCTGTTGGCTTCTTCGACAGCATCAAGATCGACGACCCCGTCGGAGCCCTCTCTGTTCACCTGGTTTGCGGTGTCTGGGGCACCCTGGCTGTGGGTCTGTTTGCCAACCCCAACAACTTCACCCAAGGCGGCGAGGGCATCGCCGGGCTGTTCTACGGCGGCGGCTTCGGTCAACTGGGTGCTCAGCTGATCGGCGTTCTCACCGTTGGTTTGTTCACCGTTGTGCTCTCTACCATCTTCTGGCTCGTGCTGAAGGCGGTTTTGGGTCTACGCGTTTCGCCCGAAGAGGAGATGAAAGGCCTCGACATCGGCGAGCACGGCATGGAAGCTTACAGCGGTTTCCTCAAGGACACCAGTGACATGGGCGGTGTAATGTAGCCTGCACCCCAAATTGCTGAGCGGGCTTTCTCCTGCTCAGCAGTTTAGTGCCGCTATCAGCACACCCCAGTAGACATGCTGCAATAACGATTAGGTGAGGATGTACGGCTGTGCATCCTCACCTTTTTTGGGACTTCTTGAATGGAGCTTCTTATGTGAAGCTTCCTGTATAGCGCTTCTTCCATAGCAATAGACGGATTGATTGGAACGTAGGGTGCAGGGTTTAAACCCCCTAGCTGGAGGCTGCGCCCCACATCCCCATTCCTCTCAAACGTTCTAACGAACTCGGCGCACGCTGCTATAGGACGCTTCTCCATGCAGCTTAGGGAGTATGGCCGTCATAGATGATAGATATTGTTTACAAAGCCGCTATGGCAGATCCCTTCACCTGGTAGGGTGTTGAAAGACTTTGATAGCCCTCGCGGGTTTCCCTGACCCAATCCATGAGCAACCCTACTTCCATTGTGGAAGAATTGCTGCAGGCGATTCCCCAGCTCAGACCTCAACTCTATTTCAAGACCTCCCTCACGGCACTGTCCCACGCCATGGAGGACCAGGTTTTGGCGGGTACAGAGCAGCCGCTGGTAATCGCCAGTTTTCAGCAGGAGCGGTTTTACCGGCAGGAGGCTAGCCGCTATGACCGGATTGCTGACGTCACTCAGCAGGTCTACGTGCTGTCGGCCCGAGGCACTAGCTTTACCAACCGCTCCGGCAGCTACGAAACTATCGCCTTTGAAGAAGAGGATGCGCTTACACAAGAGTGGCACCTGGTGGTGATGGGGCTGACCTACAGCGCCTGCCTGATCTGCCGGGAGCGCAGCCCAGTACCGTTGGTCAGCCGGGCTGACGGCACGGCTCTGGAGCAAACCCGGCGCTTTGAGGGCATCTGGACGCAGGACCGCTACGTCAGTCAGCAGGCGGCAAAGCTGTTGCTAACGCGCATTGAGCGCTACCGCCCCGAGCTGGCAGAGAAACTTGATCTGGCCCGCCGAGAGCTGCTGCAGGAGGAGCTGCTCCCCCTGCTTGGCCCCGATGGCAGCGGCTCCGATCCTTTTGTGCAGCGCCTGGTGACCTACCTGCAGGCCGGCCAGTACAAGTTGCTCAAAGCCTATAAGGCTATTGCCGCCCAGGGGCAGCGGGAGCGCCTGGTCAACTCGATTACGTCGGCGATTCGCCAGTCCCTCAATCCAGAAGAGATATTTCAGATTGCGGCCTACGAGCTGGGACAGGCCTTGCAAGTTTGCCGCTGCCTGATCTATCCCTACACCCCGGGGCAGCACCAGGTCGTCATTCGCAATCAGCACCTCAAGTCAGGGGTCGCTTCGCTAGTGGGCCACAGTTGGCCCCTGGAGGACAGCCCGCTGTTCGAATATGTCCAGGATGCCCAAGAGATTGTCTCGATTGAGGATACGCAGGCACCAGAATCGCCATTCCGCCAGGAAATCGATGCCGTCATGTCGCTGGTAGAGCAGTGGAACATCCGGTCGTGGCTGCTGGTGCCGCTGGTTTACCAGAAGCGTCTGCTGGGCGTAATTGAGCTGCACCACTGCCAGAGCACGCCCCACCAGTGGAGTGAGGACGACCGGGCATTGGTAGATGCGATCGCAGCCCAGCTTAGCATCGCGCTAATTCAGGCCGAAGCCTACGCTAACCTGCAAGATCTCAATCGCCAGCTAGAAGCCCTCGATCGCACCCGCAGCAACCTGATCGCGATTACAGGCCACGAGCTGCGCACCCCCCTTTCAACCATTCAGGTTTGCTTGGAGAGCTTGGCCAGTGAGCCGGATATGCCGCTAGAGCTGCGCCAGGTCATGCTTTCCTCGGCCCTAGAAGACGCCGAGCGCATGCGCAAGCTGGTGCAGGACTTCCTGACCCTGTCACGCCTAGAGAGCGGCCGCATTGAGTGGAATCTGGAGTCTCTTTCGCTGCAGGAGTGCGTCGATCTGGCCCTCAGCAGCGTGCAGGCTCACCAGAGCAACGAACCCTGCACTAATTTGCAGGTCAAAATTCCCAGCAAAGCGCCCCTGGTGCGAGCTGATGGGGAATGGCTGGTAGAAGTTCTCATCAAGCTGTTGGACAACGCCTGCAAGTTCACTAGCCCCCAAGACACCATCACCATTCGGGCCCAGCGCTACAACGACCAGATGATGGAGGTCATGGTCGCTGACACCGGCCGAGGCATCGAGCCTGACCGCCTAGAGGTCGTATTTGACCGCTTTTACCAGGAGGAAGGGGCGCTGCGCCGCACAACCGGCGGCACCGGGCTAGGACTGGCCATGTGTCGCCAGATCGTTGAGGGTATGGGAGGCCAAATCTGGGCCACATCAGCCGGGAAAGACCAGGGCAGCCAGTTCCATTTCACCCTGCCCATTGCCCAGGGCAGCCTCGATGCTCCTCGTCGCAACAGCCGCACGAGCAGCCGCAGCAGTTCACGGCGGTCGACCAAGGTGCAAAACTCAATCCTGTTAGACGATGGCTGATGACAACCTTTGAGGATCCACTTTTTGGCGACGGCGGGACGGTGTCTGAAGAACTGTTACACTTCCTCACAATCCCTATAAACGCGCTATCTCGCGATGATACGATGCCGAACAAAAGGTTGAGAGATAGCAATCCATGCCTGAAACTCTAACTGGACAAACTCCTTTTTTCGGTGGCAACACGGGCGGCCTGCTTACTAAGGCTGCTGTTGAAGAAAAATACGCAATTACCTGGACCAGCCCAAAAGATCAAGT
>DATNQE010000119.1:0-2174 GCA_036702895.1 Trichocoleus sp.
GACTAGCGCCCTTGACCCAGAGCTGGTTGGCGAAGTGCTAGTGGTCATGAAACAGCTAGCGGAAGAGGGCATGACGATGGTCGTCGTCACCCACGAAATGCAGTTTGCCAAAGAAGTTGCTAATCGGGTGATCTTTCTCAACCAGGGCCAAATTGAAGAGGAGGGAGATGCCCGCGAGGTGTTGACCTATCCCAAGAGCGAGCGGTTAAAAACCTTCCTCAGCCGTATGAACTTTGCCCGCGTTTAAGGTTCAGAACTGGCGGTAGAAGCCTTAGGTAGTTCATAATCGGAAACCCGCGTTACCCAGAACCCGCGTTACTTAGAAACAGTACGCAGGAGATCTTGGCTTGCCAAATTTCTGGCAACCGATCCGTGCAGTTTTCAGGAAAGCTCTACTTGACGCGTGGCTTCCCCTCAAGTGCAATGAGCCAGGCTAACGCTTCAGCTTCAATGATGTGCCCGTTTGGTGTCGACTTCGTGATTGTTTTACGACTCCCCTCGAAAAACATGAAGACTCTACAAGGCTCTCCGATGATCCCCGCGCTTCTCAGTAAAGGGTTGAAGTTGATGGCCAATTTTCGTTGCTCCGTATCGTCGGGAACACTAGCTTAGAAAGTGTCATATGAGGAGGCTTGGGGACTATGACATCTACGGAGTCGTTTGCGAGTACCGTATCACCTACTGCATTGCCTGTAGAACCTGCTGAACTGCTGCCGTCTACCGCTATCGACGACGTGGTTCTCACTATTCCGTCAGCGCTGACGCTGGCAGAAGCGCTGGAATTTGAGAAGGAGGTGCAAAATCTCTACCGCACCCTTCCTCAACTGCCGAAGCTAGTGCTGGACTTTAGCCAGACAAAATTTATTGACAGTAGCGGACTGGGTGCCCTGGTCATCTGCCATCGCCACAGTAAGGCCCACGGCAGCCAGCTCGTATTGCGAAGCGTTCAGGCCCAGGTGCGCATGGCCCTGGAGATGACTGACCTAGACCAGCTGTTTACCTTTGATACACCAGCCCCAGAGGCCCCTGAAGCCCCTGTCATTAGCATTATTCAGGCACCCCTGCCGACCCACCCCTCGGTGGGCTCTGTCGGCAAGCGCCTAATTGATATTGCCGGCGCGCTGGTAGGCCTAGCGATTACCTCGGTGCTGTTTGTGCCAATTGCGATCGCAATCAAGATAGAAGATGGCGGCCCTATTTTCTTCAGCCAAGTGCGCTGCTCGTGGCTGGGTAAGCGGTTCAAAATCTACAAGTTCCGCTCCATGGTGACCGACGCCGAAGCGCTCAAGCACAAGGTTGAAAACCAGGTGGAAGGCCCACTGTTCAAGAACGAGAACGACCCTCGCATCACCAAAATCGGCCGATTCCTGAGAAAAACCAGCCTGGATGAGCTGCCCCAGTTTTGGAACGTGCTCAAGGGTGAGATGAGCCTGGTGGGCACCCGACCACCCACTCCCGACGAGATTGAGCAGTACAACGTCCCCGAGTGGCAGCGCCTCAACGTCAAGCCCGGTATGACTGGCGAGTGGCAGGTCAACGGCCGCTCTCAGGTCAAGAGCTTCGAAGACGTTATCCGCATGGATCTGGCCTATCAGGAGCGCTGGAGCCTGACCTATGACATTCAGCTCATTCTCAAGACCATCCTGGTAGTCTTCTCGCGCAAGTCAGGGGCGGCTTAAGCTGCTTACCTCAGGCGTTAGCTAAGAAGGCCCCACAACAAGGCTTTCCTAGCTAACGCCTGGACAAAGAAGACCGGCGCGATCGCACCAACAACCGCATAGTGGGTAGCCGCAGCATTGAGGCTATCTGCTTGGGAAAGGTTGGCAAAGCCGCTGTTGACTCGCTCGGTAGCCAGACGAACCTGTAGGGGCTCAGCAGCTTCACCTGCCGCTGGCCCACAGACAGAAGCTAACCTCTACCAGCAGCCTGATTCGCTACTTCTAATGGTCCCAGCACTAGGACTGAGGCGTTAGAACCATCAGCGACGCGATCGTTTTCATCAGATGATCAGGCATAATCGGCCGGGTCAAGACACCATCTGCCCCAGCGCTGCGGGCCATTGCTTCCTGCTCTGGGCTGTCCTCATCCACCAAGGCCAACACCTTTATGCCCAGGGTGCCAACATAGCGGCGCAGCGAGCGAATCGTGTCGTAGCCGTTGGCTCCAGACAGGTT
>DATNQE010000120.1:0-5435 GCA_036702895.1 Trichocoleus sp.
CAACCGCGGAATATCCGGATCACCGAGCGGCCTACGGCACCTGCCATTGCGCCCTTGCGAGGGGGTTTGGGGGAAGATTGTTCCCCCAAGTAGCGGGGTACGGGGGAAGGCCCCGGGAAAAAGCCTCAAAGCGAAGCCAGAACCACTCGTCCAAAAAGCGTTTCGCTGCCGTAAAACTGCTGCGCTAATTCATCGAGTCTTCGACAATAAACCAGACACCTCTCGCACCAGCACCTCGGGCTCAATCGGCTTAGAGATGTGCCGCTGAAAACCGGCCGCTAGAGCCTGCTGTTGGTCTATCTCTCCAGCGTAGGCTGTGAGTGCGATCGCAGGTAGATCCCGAATGTAGTCGGACGACAGCGCTCTCACCTGCCGAATCAGCATGTAGCCATCCATCTCCGGCATACCGATGTCGCTGAGCAGCACATCGGGCTGTACCTGCTCCAGGGCGAGCAGCGCTTCGTAGGCCGAAGCCACAGCGGTTACCTGCGCCCCCTGCTGCTCCAGCAGAAAGGCCGCAAATTCTCGGCTGTCGGCCTCATCGTCGACCACTAAAACCTTGACCCCCTGCAAATCCAGCGCTTGCTCTGGCGCCTGTACCGTTTGGCCAGCAGCGGTTGAAGCCGGCATCAAGGGCAGCCGCACGACAAACGTTGCGCCTTGCCCCACTCCTGGACTCTCGACTTCAACTGTGCCGCCGTGGAGCTCGACGAGGTGATGCACAATCGCCAGCCCTAGCCCCAGCCCCCCAAACTTTCGAGTGGTGGCCCCATCCGCCTGGCGGAAGTAGTCAAACACGTAGGGCAAAAACTCAGGCTCAATGCCCTGCCCCGTATCGGTGACGGTGATCTGGGCATAGGCGCGGCGTGGTAATGCGTCCTCTCGGGTGCTTGCACTCCTAGGCACTCTAGGCTCAATCTGCTTAGACTCAGTCTGCTCCAGGCGGACAGTTACCCGGCCGCCCTCTGGGGTAAATTTCACGGCATTCGAGAGGAGGTTCCAAATTACCTGCTGCAGGCGCGTAGAGTCGCCAGAGACCAGACCAATCTCTGGCGCCAGGGCAGCTTCTAGGTGAATGAATTTGGCCTCTGCGGCTAGCCGCACCGTTTCCATTGCCGCTCGAATGATCGCGTCAAGGCGAACGGGAACCGCGCTCAGACTTAGCTTGCCGCGCAAAATGCGAGACACATCCAGCAGGTCTTCGATCAGCTCCGACTGAAGTTTGGCGTTGCGCTGAATAGTTGCCAATGCTTGGGCCGTCTTGGCCTCGTCTAGCTTGTTGCTCTGTAGAAGGGTGGACCAACCCAAAATGGGGTTGAGAGGCGATCGCAACTCGTGAGAGAGCACTGCCAAAAACTCATCCTTCACCCGGTTTGCAGCCTGGGCTTCTTCCCGAGCGGCTTCGGCAGCCGCCCGTGCTCGCTGCTCAGCCTTGTAAAGACGAGCATTTTCAATGGCAACGGAGGCCATTTGGGCCAGCTGTACCAAAATCGATTCGTCAGCGCTAGTAAACTCGCCGTCCAACTTGTCTGAGAGCTGAATCAAGCCCAGATTTTTGCCGTCCCTCCCCACTAGGGGCGCCGCTAAACAACCTCGCATTGGCGGATGCCCATCGGCCGCTTTGCTGAAGCCTTTCCAGCTGGGGTGAGCCTCTAACTCAGCCTGGGTCATTCGCATCGGGCGGTTTAGGTGGCATACCCGGGTGTAAATGCCAGAACCATCGGGGTCTTCCTCGTAGTCGCGCCACTGGGCGTACTTGTCCGACAGGTAAAAAGCGTTGATGGCCTGAGACCAGTTTTGGTCCACCGTCATGCTGGTGACAGCCAGGTGAGCCCCGATGATCGCGGCCGCCTGGTCGGTGATGACCCGCACAACGTCTTCCACCGAAAGGGCTGAGTTGATCAACAGCGCCGCAGAGGTGAGTCCCTGCAGCTGAGTGGCGTAGTGTCGCTCGCTCAGAAGCAGCTGTTCGCGCTCGACCTCAGCCAGCTTGCGGTCCGTAATGTCGACCGCACCGCCGTAGATTACCCGCTCTTGGGGATACGGCTTGGCATTCCACAGCAGCCAGCGGTAGGAGCCGTCTTTATGGCGATAGCGATTCTCAAAAGCAAAGGTTTCGCTGCCGGAAAACAGACTGTCGGTTTCTGCCTGGGAAGAGCCAACGTCGTCGGGGTGGACAAAGTCTGTCCAGGGGCGGGAGGTCATTTCCTGAGGCGTCCAGCCGAGCAGCCGCTCGAAGGAGGGGCTGACCCAGTGAAAATACCCATCCATACTGGTGATGACCAGAAAATCCGACCCGACGGTAAGGAACCGTTCGCGCTCCTGCTCAAACCTCTTGCGCTGAGTAACATCCTGAAAAACGGTGGCAACGCGGCGGCTATTTGGCTCGCCCGCTTTAAAGACGTAAAAGTTGTACCACGCTTTAAGAGGCGTACTATACAGCTCATGGCGTTCCCCTACGCCGGTCTGGGCAACCCTACCGAAGATTTCCCACCAATACGAGTCGTAGTCTGGATCGAGCTCACGCAGCCTGCGCCCGGGTAGCTCCAGGCCAGTTAGCCGCTGCGCTGCTGGGTTTGCCTCCAGATATAGGATGTCGACCGGGCGATCGCATTCATCGAAAATGACATCGGCCAAGGCGTATCCCTCGTCCATGGAGCTGAACAGGGTGCGGTAGCGCTCCTCAGATTTGCGCAGGGCGATTTCGGCGCGGGTGCGCTCTAGCTTGGTCCAAATCCGGTTTGCCAGCTCACGCATCAGCTCAACTTCGTCGCTGCGCCAGCTGTACGGCTCCTGACGATACACTCCTAGAGTGAACTTCCACTGGTTGTCTCGAATCAGCGGGATGTTGATAAAAGACCCAATGTTTAAGGCCGTAAATTTCTGCTGATCGGCAATTCGGGAGTCTGTGAAAATGTCGCTAACAACAACGGCCTGCCCGGCACGAGCAGCCTGCCTAAACTCCCATGAAACAAATTCGGTTAGGTCGTACACCCCCTTTAAACTAGGCGCGTCATGTTGGTGCCAATCGTAGTTAATGGTGGCTTGGCTTGCTTCCTGGTCAACTTCGATCAGGGCGAAAATTGAGGTCTTGAGGTATTGATTTAGCCGCTCGCCAACGGTTTGAACAATCCCCTCTACCGGGGTCGCCTCAGTTGCTCCCATTAAGTCTTGGGTAACAGTGGCCAGGAACTGGGCATTTAACTCCGCGTATTTGCGATCGCTAATGTCGTTAAAGAGCACTGCCACCTTGTGCTCGTGGGGCTCCCCAATGCGAAAGGCGTTGACATCAAACCACCGCCCCAGCGACTCGGAGTGATCCACAAACTGCGTGGGTTCGCCGGTGAGCGCAACTTTGCCGTAAGTTTCAATCCAGAACGGCTCAATATCTGGCACCAGTTCCAGAATGGTTTTGCCCAAGGCATCTTTCATCCCGGTCTGCTGGGCAAACACCGGATTGACTTCAAGAAACCGGTAGTCAATCGGCTGCAGCCCATCGAAGATCATCTGCAAAATGCAGAAGCCCTCGTCCATCGACTCGAACAGCGAGCGGTACTTTGCCTCAGATTGGCGCAGAGCCATCTCGGCACGAGCCCGCTCGACCGCTGCCCAGGTCAGCTCGGCCACCTCTTTGGCTACGGTGACCTCGTCCGCCGTCCAGGCCCAGGGTTCAGCCATGTGAACCGTTAAGCCAGCGACGAATTCACCCGCTTTGATCAGGGGTATGGCGATGTAAGCCCTCACCCGAATGGCGGCGTATGCAGCTCGCTGGCCTGCTGATAGGTCGGGATCGATGTCCACATCGAATACACACACGACGCGGCCTGCTTGGCAGGACTGGAGCAGCACGGCACCAAAGGACTCCACTGGGTAGCCGCCCGCTAGCGGTTCAACCCCGTCAGCATAATCGCGCTCAACAAAGTAATGGGTTCCCCGCACCTCAAAGTAGGCCACGCGGCTGGCGCCTAGGTATTCGCCCAACTCTCGGTTGGCGGCCGCCTGAATCTCTGCTGGGTCGGCCAGCGGGCGCAGCGCAGCGCCCAGCGAGGCCCGAAAGGCGTTTAGCTGGGAAGTGCGTCGCGCCAGCTCCTCTGACTGCTTGCGTTCGGTGATGTTTTGAATCAGCCAGCGGCTCCCTACAACCTGCCCCTGGGCATTACAGAGGACCGTCCCCGTTATGGCAACCGGAATCGGCTGACGGCCAGGCGGCTGTAGGCACAGCTCATCACTTTGCAGCTTTTGGCCCACGGGCTGCAAATGCATCTTGTAAAGCAGGCTGCGAAAGGCTCGGCGATCGGGCTCAGCGACATAGACCGCTAGGGGGGTATTGATGAGAAACGATTGCTCAACCGCCAATAAGACCGAGGCAGCCTGGTTAACCTCCTGAATCACGCCGTGGGTGTCGGTGATGATGTAGCTATCGGGCGCAAAGTTGAACAGATCCTGATAGCGTTGGCTCTCTAGTTCGGCCAGTCTTCGGGCAGCGGCTAATTCTTCGTTCTGCTCACGCAGCTCCTCCTCGGCGACCTGCAGTTCCTCAAAAGTCCTTTGCAGGTCGGTTTCTGCCTGTTTACGTTCGGTGATGTCGAGCACGATGGCGATCACCGATTGGGGTTGGCCGCTGCGATCGCAAATCACCGACACGTAGTTGTTAACCCAGACGGTCGAGCCATCCTTGCGGATGTAGCGCTTTTCGATTTCAAAGGGCGTACCCTCGGCCAGCATCCGTTGGTAGAGCTCCACATTGCGCGGCAGATCTTCGGGATGGGTAATGTCCCGCATACGCAGCTGGCTCAGCTCCTCCGCTGAGTAGCGCGTAATGTCGCAATATTTTTGATTCACCAGGACCAGCCTGCCGCTGAGGTCGCAGTAGGCAACGCCCGTGAGCGCCTGGTTAACAATGGCGCGATACCGCTCCTCCGACTGCCGCAGGCGCTCCTCTGCCTGCTGGCGTTTCTCTTCGAGCTGGACACGTTTTGTGATGTCTCGCGAAATGCACAGCAGTCGATCGATCTGCCCGTCGGCGCCTCGAATCGGGCTAATTTTGTTGTCCCACCATTTAGGCTCACCGTTCATGGCCGGACAGTAGCCCTGAACAGTCGTTACTTCGCCCGCGGCAGCCCGAGCAATGGCGTCTTCAGCCGCTGGCCGGTCTGCTTCAGGCCAAAAGTTGACCCAGGAGGTGTTGAGAAAAGGCGTGATGTCCTCAATCGCCAGCAGGGCCTGTCCCCCCAGGTTCATAAACAGAATTCGCCCCTCTAGGTCCAACACCTTGATGCAGTCGCCGCTGCTGTCGAGGATCTGCTGGTTCAGATCCTGGGTTTGGTGCAACACTGCAGGCGATTGGCTCTGCTTTGGCTGTAGTGGATTTCCAGTCATCGGGTACAACGGCTAAGTCGTGGCTGAGGCATGAACGCGGAGCGGTGAAGACTATC
>DATNQE010000127.1:0-2275 GCA_036702895.1 Trichocoleus sp.
ACAACTTTGCCTACGGCTTTGATCAGCCCAGCTGGATAGGAGCCACCCTGATTACCCAAGACGAAGGGGCGCAGGACTTTACCCTGGTAGGCGCCGACCTGTTTGTGCCCCTGGGCGAGAGTGGACAGCTAGTGGGTGAAATTGCCCACTCGTCGCTGACGGCCACTGGAGTCGACCTCCAGGGGGAAGCCTACCGATTTGAGGCGTCCGGTACGCTGCTAGAAAATGTCTTGGGTCGCGCTTATCTGCGCTCAGCAGAAACCGGCTTTCGCAACAGCGCCACCACGACCTTCCGGCCGGGTCAAACCCGCTGGGGTGCGGGCGTAACGGCCGGGCTAGGCCCTGATACGCGACTGCGGGCACAGTTTGATCAAGAGACTAACAGCGGGACCACGCCCCGGGTGCTGACCACGGCAGCGGCGCTGCTCAACCCAGGTCGAGAAGCGCTGCCTGGTGCAGTGGTGGACAACACGCTCAACACCTACAACATCGGCTTGGAGCAGCGTTTAGGCACCGCTACGCTGGGTCTGGACTGGGTAAATCGGACCTTTAGCGATCGCACCCTGGGCTTCAGCCGCAGCGCCCACCAAATCGTGCCCCGGCTCTCGGTGCCGCTGGGTCTTAACCTGACCTTCAACGCCCAGAGCGACATCAACTTAAGCTCTGACGTGGTGCCCCTATATCCATCGCGCACTGTCTTCGGTCTAGATTGGCTGGTGGAGCCTGGGGTAACGCTGCGTCTGGCGCAGCAGTTTATCTCGGGGGGCGGGGGCTATCAGCCCGGCTCTATTACCAGCCTCGACGCCATCACCGAGTACGCGCTGGACGACAGAACCTCCTTCACCAGTCGCTACTCCATCTTGAGCGGCTATAACCAGTTGACGGGGCAGGGGGCGATTGGACTGAACCACCGCATTCCCATTGCCCCGGGACTACGGGCCAACCTCGCCTTTGAGCGAATTTTTGGCAACGCCTTCAACAACACCCCGACAGGTCAGCAGTTTGCCCAACCCTACGCGGTGGGCATTGGGGCGACCGCTTTGGGGCTGCAGGCGGGTACGTCCTATGCCGTAGGGCTAGAGTACACCGACAACCCCGACTTTCAGGCCAGCGGTCGGTTTGAGTACCGCGACTCGGCAGCTGGCTCCAACTTGCTGTTCTCAGCTGCCGCCGCCGGCAGGTTAAGCGAAGCGCTGACTGTGTTGGGCCGCTACCAGCAGGGCAACTACGCTAACCAGGGCATAACCGGGCTTCTGGGCGACACCATCAACCTGAAGCTGGGAATGGCCTACCGCAACCCCTACAGCGACCAGTTCAACGGACTGCTGAGCTATGAGTTCCGCCAAAACCCGTCGTTAACACCCAACTCCATCCTGCTGGGCAGCCCCAGCAGCGCCAGCGACCACACGCTAGCGATGGAGGCCATTTATGCCCCCAACTGGCAGTGGGAATTTTACGGCAAGTATGCGCTGCGCCACGGCCAAACGTCGCTCAACAACACCCTGAGCGTATCCAACACGATCCACCTAGCCCAGCTCAGGGCAGCCTATCGGTTTGCCTATCAGTGGGATGTTTTGGGCGAGGTGCGCTGGATCGGTCAACCCGGCGCTCAATACAGTGAAGTCGGCACGTCCCTGGAGCTGGGCTATTACCTGACCCCGGACCTGCGTTTTGGGGTTGGCTATAGCTTTGGCAGCGCCAACGACGGCTCGTTTGCGGGCAGCGGCTACCGCTCAGCCAGCGGTCCCTACCTAGGGATCTCGTTGAAAGTTAACGAGTTGCTAAACGGCTTTGGCCTGCAGCAGGTCGCTCCGGCCCAGCAGAGCGAGTCCTATGTGGAAGACGGCAGCTACTCAGATGCGCCAGCACCGTCTGCAGCCCCCACCCCCGAGGCCATTCCGCCCGATCCTGCCCCCCAGGAGAGTTTGCCCCTGTCGGAGCGTCCCCACACTGAGCAGGGAGGCCCGTCTGCATGAAGTCCCGTTACCTTTCGACCATGACGCCTACCTCCACAGCGGCTGCAGGACTTGGGTTGAGCGCCAGCCTGGTCTGCCTTAGTGCCAGCGCCCTAGCCCAAACGGCTGCGCCCGATGTTGTTCCAGCTGAGGGCCTACCCGCAGCGCAGATTACGGTCACCTCGCCCGCCGATGGTCCCGTACAGCCCGATGCGGCTCTGACGCTGCGGGAAGCGCTGGAGTTGGTCAACGGCACTCTACCGCTGGCGGCCCTAAGCGATGCCGAAAGAGCTTTCGTGCAGCCTGCGGCCGCCGGGTTT
>DATNQE010000129.1:0-4715 GCA_036702895.1 Trichocoleus sp.
CCTGCCGCAGCACAATGTTGACGATGGCCTTGCGCAGTTCCAGCGCCGCTCTCACCTCTACCGACTGCCACGGCAAAGACTGGAGCTGCACGGTTTCCTTCCAGAGCTGGAAGGACTTGCGGGGGCACAGCCGCAGGCTGCTGCCTTCTCCCTCTACGGTGTAAGCATTCTGCGGATCGCCGCCCCAGTTCACGGTTTGAATCACCTCAGGCCGGAACCACAGCACATAGCTGCGCTTGGAAATGGGAATTGCCAGCAGGCCGCTCGCCACATCCTTAAAGCGCTCAGCGTCGGAGTACACCAGTGGCAGGGAGTTGGTAGCAAAGACCTCTCCCTCCTGAGTCTTGGCCAGCCACTGCACCAGGTAGTTCAGCTCGTCTTCGGCAGGGGTGCGGCCTATGGTCGTCCACTGGCCGCCAAAGCAAATGGCTGCGCCCTTAGCGTTGACCAGATCCAGCAGGTTGGGCTCATGCTGCACCAGCCCGTTGATAAAGTAGTCGTCGCGCGACATCGAGTCCACCAGGGCGGTTTGCACCTGGGCGACCTTCATGCGGTAGTTAAAGTCGGCCTCCTCTTCGCGGGTTGAGATCTCCGCGAAAATCACTCGGCCCAGAAATTCGCAGGCTTTGCGCAGCTCGTAGGGAATGTACTTGGGCGTTTTGTGGTGGCAGGCAATCAGGCCCCACAGCTTTTGATCCTTCATCAAAGAAATGGTCAGCGAGGCTCCTACGCCCATGTGGTCGAGGTACTCAATGTGACAGGGGTAGGGCTGCCGCAGAATCGACATCACCAGGTCGGTGGGCTGCTGGGTTTGAGGGTTCTGCGCCGGGAAGAGATCCGCAGGCTCGGCCTTGGCGTTGGGAATTACCCGAATCCAGTTGGCCAAAAACATTTTGCGAGCCGGTTGGGGCACGTCTGACTCCGGGAAGTGCAGCCCCAGGTACGACTCCATATCGTCCAGCCGCTCTTCGGCGAGCACCTCGCCGTGGCCGTCGTCGTCAAACTTGTAGAGCATCACCCGGTCAAACCCGGTAACCTGGCGCACCTCGTGAACGATGATTTGGCAGAAGTCTTTGAGATTGGCGGTGGCCTCTAGCTGAGCGATGGAGGCTCTAGCAAGGTGATAGAAGCTCAGAAAAGGAATGCTTTCCTGACTTAGGGCGGGCTCTAGCTCTAGCACCAGAAAGCCGTCGCTGGTGCGGTGAAACACCGCGTCGTACACGCTATATTCATCGCCCTTGCGCCGCACCCAAACCTTGGTGGGGTTAATCAAATCCAGGTTTTCATGGGCGAGTCCGGCGCGAAACTGGTCGACCTGGTAGGGGTCGAGCAGCTGATCTAAAGTTTTGCCCAGCACCTCCTCGGGAGACAGCCCAAAGGCTTCGCGAGTGTTGCGGCTGACCTGCAGCACGCTTAGGTCTGACTCTTGCAGGACCAGCAGCACACCGTGGGGCTGCACTTGAGTCAGACTATGAATTTCAGGCTGCTTTAGGCGGGTGAGGTTGAGTTCTGGGGTTTCTAAGTTCATGGCGATCTATCAAAATATCCTGTCTAGATTGAGTTACAGGCTTTTAGCTACTCGGTGTGAGCTGCGAAATCTAAAGCCTGCCCATAACTTGAAATGGCTTCGTTGAAATCTGGTCTTGCCTCTATTGCTGTGTTAGGTCAAGCACCAGCAGCTAGAAGCGAACAATCCGAGCGGAAAGGATAGCACCGACCCAGGAGTAGGGGCTTTTAAAGAACTGCTAAACCCATAATTTAGCGAGGTGAATCGTGATGGGTTCGAAGGCTGTAAGGCTATTCCGTGGTGATCTCAGACTGCAGCCGATAGGCCAGAGCCAACCTATGCAGCTCGGCTACAAGTCATTGAAGAATTCGCTGCTAGGCAAATAACTTTCTGCCTCTACTGAGAAGCATATACCAGTAGAAAGAGGCTCCTGGTAGGTGAATTCTTAAGACAATAAGGAAGGTATTGGCTAACAGAAAAAGCCGCTTTGTGGGGGCTAATTTTAGCTAGAAACTTATATTCTCTGGCAGTTATTTATTCTGAGACGGAAAACTTTAGTGTGATTTATTAGAACTTTGTTGGGGCGTAAGTATTACTCTCCCGGCAGCGTTACAATTCCTAACCAAAAAGCTTCGATTTGCTTCACTGTTTGATGAAGCTGATCCAGATCGGTTGATTTGATGACGTAGCAGTTTCCCTGCAGCGCGTAGCTATTAAAAATATCGTCGTCGCTGTCAGCCAGAGTCAGCACCACGATTGGAATTCGCCGCAAATGAGGGGCTTCTTTAATTGCTGCCAAAATCTCGCGACCCTCTTCAGGCAGGTTGAGATCTAGCAGAATCAAGTCAGGGCGAGGAGCGGTTTCGTAGGGGCTGTCGTGGTGAAGAAAGGCTAGGGCTTGCTGGCCGCTTGCGATCGCAACCATCTTATAGGCCTCATCGCTCTCCCCTAGCGCCTGCTCGATGATGCGAACGTGGTCAGCGTTGCTATCGATGACCAAAATCACCCGCGCTGCCGGTGGTGTATCCATTGCTGCCGTCATGCCTACCCCTTGTCGGATGCTTCCTCGCTGATGTTGCGGCGGCTGTTAACCCAGCCCGCCCAGCCATAGCTAATGATGGCAGCTTTTGAACGGGATGGAGGACCGGCGGGGATCGCAGGGTTAGCCGCAACGGCTTAGCGATTTGCAGGCGATGCGGTGGGCAGCGACTGCCAGGCCCGCTGAGCAGCAATCTGCTGTGGGTTGAGCATCAGCGCCCGCGCCAGCACGCCGCGAGCTTCGTCGTAGCGCTGCAGCCGCAGTAGGGCAATGCCCATGCCCGTCCAGGCATCGGCGCTATCGGGTTCAAGCCGAATCGCCTGCTGGTAGGCTCGGCCTGCTTCTCGGTAGCGCTCTAATGACACTAACGCCGTGGCTCGGTTGTACCACCCTAGATAAGATCGCTCGTTTAGGCTAATCGCTCTGTCTGCAGAGGTCAGAGCAGCTTCATGCTGGGCCAGGTGCCACTGCACAGCGCTGCGGTTAGCCCAGAGTTCGGCGTCTTCAGGGCTGCGCTCTAGAGCCTCGTCATAGGCTGCGATCGCAGCCGTGTACTGGCCCAACATCCGCTGGACACGCCCTAGATTTGCCCAGGGCGAAGCATAGCCAGGATCAAGCTCGGCTGCCTGCTGCAAAGCGGTAACGGCTTCCTGCCACCTCTCTAAATACGTCAAAACTGCGCCCCGGTTGTTCCAGGCTTCGGCGTAGTCGGGAGCTAGGCCCAGCGCCCTGTCAATTGCGGCCAATGCTTGGGGATACTGCCCCAAACCCGCGAAGGCTTGGGCCTGCTGCGATAACACCTTAGCCTGCTCGATTCCTAATTCTGAATCTTTGGCTGTGAGTGCCGCCTCACAGGCTGTCAAAGCTGCTGAGTATTGCCCGGTTTTGTTGAGCATGGCGCACTGCCCCAGCCTGGCAGCCAAGGTAGGCTCTAGAGCAGCAGCCCGTTCATAAGCGACTAGCGCCTCTCTATAGCGGTTTAGTAGGGCCAGGGTGTTACCTTGCTCCATCCAGGCAGAGGCAGCGTTTGCATCCAGGCGGAGAGATGCGTCAAAGGCTGCGATCGCACCCTCAAAATCTTCCTGCCCTCGATGCGCTAAGCCCTGGTAATACCAGGCCAGCGCTGGCCTAGCGCTGCCCCATTCGCCATCACCTGCCAAAGCGGCTTTGCAGCTATCAACAGCCTGGTTAAACCTTCCCCAGTTCAGGTAGGTAGCGCAGCGGTAGGTCAAAACTTCGGCATCACCGCGGTTCTCTAGCAGTGCCCGTTCGTAGGCGACCAAAGCGGCCTCGTAGTCCTGCTGCGCGGCGAGGATGCGACCTTGATAGAGCCTTGCCGTAGCGGCATTTCGGTTGCCCCAGCTTTGATCCATCTCCAGGGCTTGATTGCAGGAGGCTTGAGCCTGGTCAAGCTGGCCCAACTCGAAATAAGCTTCACACTGGTTGAGTAGGGCCAGGAAATTTTCAGGATTCAAAGTCAGCGCTTGCTCAGTGGCGGCAATCGCTTCCGAATACTGATCTAGCTCCAGCAGTAGACCACTGTGGGCAGTCCATAGGTCAGCCTCTTGAGGACGTAGCTCAATAGCCTTCTCGCAGGCAGCTCTCGCCTCAGCGTATTGCGCATTCTGGATTTGCAGCGTGCAAAGATTTTGCCAGTAGTTGAAATTTGTTAAATTTCCCAAGTTTTCCTGGGCCAACCCTTGGCTAGGCGCGAGACAGCCCAAAACCAGAGCTAAAGCACTATGCCCAAAACCAATGAGAGAAAGACTTAGGGACGGGCGATCCGAGCCATGGCGAGTGAGGCAACGCATCCGGATTGCTATTCCCCTTCTGGCAGATTTTTGGTGACTTTTGGGCATAGTTCGGGAACCCGTACAAGGGGAAGGGGTTGCGATCTCACACTCTCGCGCCTTAAATTAGCACTCAGGACTTGAGAGTGCTAAGTCCGCAACGGTCTTGTGCAGAATGTTGTGCAGAAAGGCCTTGCGCTAAAAATATTGCGCTCCCGGAACCGCCGGGATGTCCCTACAGGCGCTAAATGATGGCGCTCAACGAGTAGCAAATCTGGAGAAGATATTCTATGGCAGCTATAACTCTAGCAGCGTCTAGCCTGAAGCCGCTAGGCGATCGTGTTCTGGTCAAAGTGAGCGAGTCTGAGGAAAAGACCGC
>DATNQE010000163.1:0-2381 GCA_036702895.1 Trichocoleus sp.
TGTCTTCTATGACGAAACGAGTCGAATGTAGCTCATTAACTATTGCTAAAAAGTTAATCAATTGAAACCTAGAAAATTTTAGAAATTGGTTGAGAGATCTTCGTGAGGGGAGCTGCCCAGCTAACACTCTGCATTGGTTAGCAATAGATCAACACCTCCCTCAGCTCGCCTTTGCCAGCTCAGTTATTGGGGAGGAGGTTTGAGCTAGGATCCCTTGTACCGAGGTAATACGGACAGGAACTTCGATATGAAAGGCTGTCCCCTCTCCGAGTGCAGACTCACAGGTTAGATAGCCTTGATGATTCTCAGTAATAATCTGACGGCTAATCGAAAGGCCGAGCCCAGTGCCTTTACCTACGGGCTTGGTAGTAAAGAAGGTGTCAAATATTTTTTCTTGCACCGGACGAGGCATGCCTGGACCATTGTCGGCAATAGTGATGCGGACAAAGCCATTGCTCCGAAGCTCAGTTGTAATGTGAATTTCGGGATTCGCCAAGTGCCTCTGAGCGCTCGCTTCGTCTAGAGCATCAATGGCGTTACTGATGAGATTCATAAACACCTGGTTGATTTGGCTGGCGTAGCATTCCACCAAGGGCAGTTGACCAAAGTTTCTAATGACGCCGATAGCTGGGGAGTCTGATTTGTTCTTCAGCCGATTTTGCAGAATCAGCAGCGTGCTGTCTAGCCCTTCGTGCAGGTCTACGGGTTTGACATCGGCCTCATCTAAACGAGAGAAGTTGCGTAGCGACAGCACAATTTGTCGGATGCGATCTGCCCCCAGCTTCATAGATGCCATGAGCTTTGGTAGGTCTTCCTGCACAAACCCTAAGTCAATCTCGGCCATGCATGTCTGAAGCGCTGGGGTGGGCTGGGGATATTCCTGACAAAAAAGCTCAATTAATCCCATTAGGTCTTGTACGTAGTCTTGGGCCGGGGTGAGGTTGCCGTAGATGAAGTTGACTGGGTTGTTGATCTCATGGGCAACTCCGGCCACTAGCTGCCCAAGGGAAGACATCTTCTCGCTCTGCACAAGCTGAAGTTGCGCCTGCTTGAGGTTTTCTAAAGTTTCATTCAGGTGGGCGGTTCTTTCGGCCACCTTAGCCTCTAGGGATTGGGTCAAGTGGCGCAGCTGCAGGTGAACGCGAATGCGGGCCAACACTTCTTCGTGCTGAATTGGTTTGGTGATGTAGTCGACAGCGCCCAGGCTCAATCCCTTGACTTTGTCCACGGCATCGGTAAGAGCGGTCATGAAAATGACGGGAATATCTTGCGTTTCCTGGTTTTGCTTCAGCCGACGGCAAGTTTCAAAGCCATCGATGCCTGGCATCATGACATCGAGCAAAATTAGGTCTGGCAGCGCATCCTGCAGGCGCTTAAGGGCGCTTTCCCCACTTTTTGACACGGCAACTCGGTACCCCGATGCTTTGAGCACGTCAAAGAGCACCTGGATGTTGGTGGGATTGTCGTCAACAATCAAAATAGTGCTTTGAGCCGGGGGAAATTCAAGGGCCATGGGATTAATCCTGAGATCCTATAGATAGTGCTCAATGGGCTGCTAGATGTTGCTCAAGGAGCTGCACAATCGCTTCGTCTTCAAACTGCTGGGCTAGCTCAATGAGCTGATCGGCAAAGGCGGCATAGCCGACGTTGAGCTGCTTGAGCTGCTCGGCTCCCTGCTGGATATCGTCCATGAAGCCGCCGCGAGCCGCCTGATAGAGGGGGCTTAGCTCCGCCTGGGAGGGAATGGTTGCGGGTTCACGGGTAGCCTCTGCTGTCGGCACGGGAACTCTGGGGGTTTCGTAGAGCCAGGTCAGCCCCAGCAGCCGCTGCAGCTCCTGAAGCAGGGCCTCGAAATCGATAGGTTTGGGGAGAAAGGCGTTGCACCCCGCATCTAGGCTCTCCTGGCGCTCGACGTCCGATAGGGTGGCGGGGGAAGCAATGATGGGCGTGTGCTGGAAATCCGGCATCTGGCGCAGCCGCCGGGTCAGTGCCAGCCCGTTGAGCCCTGGCATAACGACGTCGGTGATAATCAGGTCGGGGCGGGTCAGCAGGGCCTGCTCTAGTCCGACGTCACCGTCGGCAGTGGGGATGACCTTAAAGCCCAGGGGCTCTAGCATGCTGATGACAACGGAACGGTTGTCGGGGTGATCGTCAATCACCAAAATTTTGCGCCGCTGCCCCTGGTAGCCGTTAACCTGGGGAGCCGCAGGAGACTCGGCAGCTTCGAACCAGTCCTGAACCAGGGGCAGATCGAGCTCAAACCAGAAGGTGCTGCCCTGACCCTGATGGCTCTCGACCTGGATTTGAGCGCCCATGATCTCCACAATCTGCTGACTGATGGCTAGCCCCAGACCTGTGCCTTCGGCGTTGCGATCGCGCCC
>DATNQE010000181.1:0-4088 GCA_036702895.1 Trichocoleus sp.
GGGATCAGGGCTTCATCACTGGAAATTCCCTAGTTGAGCTTGATATTAAATATCGACGCGCTACCTGCTTACCCCCTATGGCCGCTCTCCCCTCAGTGTCCCCTGTTATTGAAGTCCTCAAATCCATCCGTCAGCGGTCAATCATCGGTCTTACCCTGGGCAGCAGCGTGCTGGCAGGCTTTCTAACCCTGACAGCCCAAGCGCCCACTCAAGCGAGCACGCCTCTGGCGGATGGTCGGTATCTCTACGGCGAAGCGCAGCAGGCCGGAGTCGCTGGCAGCACCTATCTGCTGATGCAGGTCCGCCAAAACCGCGTTGTCGGTGCGTTTTACCAGCCCTCTTCCTCTTTTGACTGCTTCCATGGCTCGCTCAGCAACACAAGCATGGATGTCGCTATTGTCGATAGCTACGAGCAGACCAGCCATCCTTATCAGTTAGCGGTTAACGCTAGCCCGACTTCGGTCGCTAGCAGCACTGGGGCAGCGGGGGCTGTTCAAATCGAAGGCTTCCATCAGCTCTCAGAAATGAGCTCAGCCGATCAGAGCATTCTCAACACCTGTCTGGTGGATCACCCGCTTTAACAATCCCTAGACGCTCTCATTTGCGCTGACTAGTTTAAATCCTGAAAATTCGTCGCTCGTAACCATACTCGTCAATCCTCTTCCCATGCGGCAGAGCCGAATCAAGGCTCTGCCGTTTTTGTTATCTGCAGCCAGAGCTGACCAGGATGAGCCCTCCTAAAGTCGCCCATCCTAAAACAGCACTAGTAAGTAGAGGCTGGGGAACTGACCTCTACTGGCGCAGTCAAGGGCTCCAGGTGGTAGCCCACAATCTGCACACCTTTGCAAAACAGGCCCAGTTTGGGGTGCAGCTCAAAGGCAGGCTCGCGGCCTTCCCGCCATTCCTGCTCAGTTAGGACTTGAGAGCGATCGCCATGGGTAATCACTATGACAGGCACCTTACGGGTTCTGGATACAAGCTGATGGGTAGGTTGAAAAGACGATGTCATTGGCTTATCTATCGGTGTCTTATCGAATGAGTCAGAGTCAAACTAGCTTAAAACAGGGAGCCGCCTAGGTGATCACTCGTTCGACCTGACGCATCCCCGATTTGCGTGTGTTCAACGTAACAAATACAATTAAGTTATGTAAACACTTCTCAGGCAGGAGTTGAACTGGTCCATAGATTAGTCCCAAGATGAGTCTCGAACTCAGTCTTCTGGGACAAGAAGTAGTCGGCGGGGACATTTGTATTAACCCCCCTTGGGAACTACGGTTCTCCCCACTGATAAGCCACCTGATTCTGCGTACAGTAGGGATACGGGATAGAAAACTTTACAAGGCTGGATCGATGACTGCCCCCCGTATCGGTGGTTGATCCGCGATTTGTTCAACACGCTAACCCGATTGGGCGTCCGGAGACCTGGATAGGCAAGAACCAACTATGTTTGAACACTTCACTAACACAGCGATTGCTGTGATCATGAAAGCTCAAGAGGAAGCGCGCCGTCTCCGCCACAACTTTGTAGGGACTGAGCAGCTCCTGCTGGGCATTTTGAAAGAGGGCTCTAGCCTATCGGCCAGGGTGCTCAAGGATATGGGCATCAACCTGAACGATGCCCGCGCTGAAGTGGAGGCGATTATCGGTCGTGGCAGCAGCAGTGTGCCCCCTGAAATTCCCTTTACTCCTAAAGTCAAGCAGGTATTTGAGCAGGCGTTTCAAGAGGCTCGTAAGCTCGACTCTCCCTACGTTGAGCCCGAACATTTGCTGCTTAGCTTGACCCAAAACACTGAGAGCGTCGCTTACCGGGTGCTGAGCAATCTGGGCGTAGACCCGGCTAAAGTCCGCACGCGCATTATCCGAGAACTGGGCGAAGTGGCTGCAACCCCCGTCGGTAGCTCTGAGGAGCGCCGGGGCCGGGGCGACCGCCGCAGCCGCAATAAGATTCTGGCTGAGTTTGGCACTGACCTGACCGAGCAAGCTGCCCAGGGCAAGATTGACCCGGTGGTCGGCCGCAGTAAAGAGATCGAGCGGGTCGTTCAGATTCTGGGCCGCCGCACTAAAAACAACCCAGTGCTGGTGGGTGAACCCGGCGTGGGTAAGACTGCGATCGCAGAAGGGCTGGCCCAGCGCATTGCTAACCAAGACGTGCCCGAAGCGCTGATCGATAAGCGGGTGATTATGCTCGACATGGGCTCGCTAGTGGCAGGTACCCGCTTCCGGGGTGACTTTGAGGAGCGCCTGACCCAGCTGGTCGAAGAGGTGCGCCGCGACCCCAGCATCATTCTGGTGATGGACGAGATTCATACCCTCGTCGGTGCTGGCTCCCTAGAGGGCGGCTTGGATGCGGCGAACATGCTTAAGCCGGCTCTGGCCCGGGGCGAGATGCAGTGCATCGGTGCCACCACCCTGGATGAGTACCGTAAGTACATCGAGCGCGATGCAGCTCTGGAGCGACGCTTCCAGCCCGTCACTATCAGCCCGCCCACTGTGGACGAGACCATCGAGATCCTCCACGGGCTGCGCAGCCGCTATGAGCAGTTCCACCAGGTGCAGCTCACTGATGCGGCCCTGACGGCGGCGGCCAAGCTCTCCGACCGCTACATCAGCGATCGCTTTCTGCCCGACAAGGCCATTGACCTGGTTGACGAAGCGGCTTCCCAAATCAAGCTGCGCTTCCTGCCCAAGTACCCCAACAAGGAGCTCAAGCAGGAGCTGCGGCAGGTCAACAAAGACTTGGCGACAGCGGTAGATACTCAGGACTACGCCAAGGCGCAGGAACTGCGCGATCGCAGATCGACTCTGCTGGTCGAGATCCAGGGCGACAGCCCCGCTCGTCCCATTGTTGACGAGGACAACATCGCCGATATCGTTGCCTCTTGGACGGGCATTCCGGTCAACCGCATGACCGAGACCGAGTCGGTACGGCTGGTGCACCTGGAAGATGTGCTCCACGAGCGTGTCATCGGTCAGCACGAAGCAGTCGTGGCCGTGTCTCGAGCCATTCGCCGGGCTCGTGTGGGTCTCTCTAGCCCCGACAAGCCTATTGCCAGCCTGATCTTCTCTGGCCCCACAGGTGTCGGTAAGACCGAACTAGCCAAGGCGCTGGCGGTTGCCATCTTTGGTAACGAAGAGGCCATGATTCGCCTTGACATGTCTGAGTTCATGGAGAGCCACACCGTCTCCAAGCTGATTGGCTCCCCGCCGGGATTTGTCGGCTACGACGAAGGTGGCCAGCTCACCGAGGCCGTGCGGCGCAAGCCCTACACTGTCATCCTGCTAGACGAAATCGAGAAGGCTCACCCCGATGTCTTCAACATTTTGCTCCAGGTGCTCGACGATGGTCGCCTGAGCGACGCCAAGGGCCGCGCTGTGAGCTTCAAGAACACGCTGATCATCATGACCTCGAATATCGGCTCTAAGGTAATCGAGAAGGGCGGCGGCAGTCTGGGCTTTGAGTTCACCGCAGCCGATGCGGCAACCACCCAGTACAACAACATCCGCAACCTGGTCAACGAAGAGATGAAGCAGTACTTCCGTCCGGAAATGCTGAACCGTTTAGACGAGATCATCGTCTTCCGACAGCTCAACCGCGACGAAATCCTGCAAATCTCCGAGCTGATGCTCAACGAAGTCAACCAGCGGCTAGAGGAGCGCGGCATTACCGTCAAGCTCAGCGAGTCCTTTAAGGAGCGCTTGATCAAAGACGGCTACGACCCTCGCTACGGGGCCCGCCCCATGCGCCGTGCGATCGCACGCCTAGTGGAAGACGCTCTGGCAGAGGCCATCTTGGCCGCAAGGGTTAACGATGGTGACACCGTGCTGCTGGAAATCGACGAAGACGGCGAACCCGTTGCTCGTCCTGAGAAACAGCCCGCACTAGCAGGTGCAAGCCGCTAACCGATAGCGAAGAACTAAAGCGCCCCACCCTGAAGCTCCAGGGTGGGGCTTTCGTTTGTCTAGCTCCCGGGTGTGCAATGCCTACCCGATGCCTTTCCCTTCCCTACACTTTTCTGCAACAACCCCTGCCCGAAACTCCCTTCAGGCTGCGACTTTACTCCCTGATTTAGTTGAATAGTTCCCCTATT
>DATNQE010000182.1:0-2522 GCA_036702895.1 Trichocoleus sp.
GCCTCGCTGGTCTGGCAAAAGCTGCCTGAGGTGCATTTTGTCTTTGTTGGACCTGCAGTGGGTACCTCTGAAAAGATTTTTCAGGCTGTCGTTGATGCTCGGGTGCATCGGTTGGGGTCAGTGAGCCTTCAAGACAAGACAGATGCGATCGCAGCCTGTGACTTACTCTGTGTACCCTCAATGCAGGAGAGTTTTGGCGGCGTCTACACCGAAGCCTGGAGCTTTGCAAAGCCTGTCATTGGCGGCAAAATTTCCGCCATTATGGACGTGATTGAAGACGGAGTTGATGGCTACGTGGTGAATCAGGAAGCCTCAGAGATCGCTGACAGAATCTGCCATCTGCTGCAACATCCTAGCCAGGCTCAAGCCCTGGGGCGGGCCGGTCAGCAGAAGGTTCTGGAAAACTACACTTGGGAACGGCTAGGCCAAAAAACTGAGCAGGTCTATCTGCACACCCTGTCGGCTAATTAACACCTGCTGGTAGCTTGACTACGCAGTAGCGAAAGCTAACCCAGTCTGAGCCGGCATAGGCATCTTCCTGTCGGCCGATCAGACTGCCGCCGTTGCCCGTAATCCAGGCAGTCACTTCTTTTTGAGGAATGCCGTACATCTCCATCAGGGACAGGCTATCTGACAACCCGCTCAACCTAAATTTCAGGTCGACATAGAGGGTGTAGAGTGGCTGGGGCAGCGTTCGTCGGATCAGTTGCTTGACTTTGCCTGACAAGCTTTTGCGATGACAGGGAATTTGAAATAGAGCAATGCCCCCTGGCTTGAGCAGCCGGAGAAATTCTTGGACATACTTAAGCGCATACTGGGGCTCCATATGCTGCAGCGTAATGTTGGAATAAATGAAGTCAAAAGCAGCCTCTGGGAAAATAGCCAGGTTATCTGCAGTGTTGACGTGATAGACGCACTGATCGCCGTGGACATTGTGCTGACGGGCCGTTTCGACCATAGAGGCGGCGATATCAACACCATCTACTCTGTCAAAGTAGGGGGCTAGGGCCTGGGTGAGCCGCCCCACGCCGCAGCCAAAATCTAGGGCCCTTTTGCCCTGAAGCGTCAATCCCAACGAGGTGAGATAGTCAGAGACTGCCTTGATCTCGTCGACACCCGATTGGTAGAACCTCTCGTTTTTAAAGTCAGCCGAGGTGCTTAAGCTGGATGATTCTGTGATGACCGCCCAAAAAGGCTCGGTCTCTCCCAGGCTGTTCCAAACCCGCTGCAGTCTTGTGAGGTCCATGCTGTCAATGAATGAGGGGCTAAGGGCGTTTCTTCGGCTTAACTTACCCGGTTTCTATAAAACAGCTAACAGGATTAGCAGCTCAACTCTATGGGCATTATTTTGTGGGAAGGCATCTTACCCAGTTCCAATATCAAGCGGGCAGATATTCATGCCACAGGAGAACCTACCCCTACCAGCACAACCCCTTCAAACATAACTGGAGTGTAAACATAGCTGGAGATTTCAGCACCCTCCCAATTCCACCGAGCAGGAGGGAGCCCTATAGACACTACCCTTGAAGCATGACCTTAGTCAGGAATTTAGGACACCCTTCTCAGCCTGGGAAATCCCATCATGGTGCAGCTATCTTGCCCCTCTCAAGAGATATTAGGCGTTGCCATCAGCAGCACCAGCTATGACGATGCCTGCGATCGCATCGCCACCTGGGCCGTTACCCACACCTCCTGCTACATCGTCGCCGCCAACGTGCATGTTGTCATGACCGCTTACTGGAACCGCGCTTACCGGGAGGTGCTGCGCCGCGCCGCCCTGGTGACTCCCGACGGTATGCCTTTGGTGCTGGGGCTACGGCTGCTGGGCTGCCAAAATCAAACCCGGGTGTATGGTCCCGACCTGATGCTGGCCTGGTGCGATCGCGCCGCCCAGTTGGGGCTGCCGATCTACCTCTACGGCGGTACCCCGGCTATGCTGCAGAAGATGACTCAGCATTTGAGCGACACCTTTGCAGGCCTGGTCATTGCGGGTAGCTATGCGCCTCCCTTTCGGCCCCTCTCTGCAGAAGAAGAAGCGGCAGACATTGAGCGCATTCACCAATCGGGCGCGCGCGTCGTCTTTGTTGGGTTGGGCTGCCCTAAGCAGGAGCAGTGGATGGCTCGCCAGCAGGGCCAGCTGCAGGCAGTGATGGTTGGCGTCGGAGCAGCCTTTAGCTTTTTTAGCGGTGAAGTTAGCCAGGCCCCTCGGTGGATGATGCGCTGGGGACTAGAGTGGCTCTACCGCTTTGCCCAGGAGCCTGGACGGCTGTGGCAGCGGTATTTAATTAACAACCCAGCCTTTGTTGTTCTTTTTGGCAGCCAGCTCCTGGGCCACTGGAGCCGCCGCCTCGTGAAGAAGACTTCTTAACACGTCAGGAACTCAGATCCGGCAAACTACCGAAAGCACCGAGGATTGCCCATCTCCTCAAAGAACTTGCTGTAAAGAAAACCCCGCTAGGATAAATTTTGGTGATGGATTCTGAGCGCCCCTGCGGAATACTAAGCCCGTAGCCACGGTAGTC
>DATNQE010000200.1:0-2774 GCA_036702895.1 Trichocoleus sp.
CAAGACACCCCAAACTTATCCTGCACCCAGCCGCAGCGCTGGGTTTGCCCACCGGCCGCCAGCTTGTCCCACAGATCGTCGATCTCCTGCTGTGACTGGCAGTCGACAAAGAACGAGATGGCAGGTGAAAAGGTGAATTGAGGGCCGCCGTTGAGCGCGATAAACAGCTGCCCCTCCAGCTCAAAGTCCACAGACATGACCGAGCCCGCTGGCCTGGGTGCGCCCTCTGGGTAGCGCCGCGTTGTGAGGACTTTTGAATTTTTGAAGATGGAGGTATAGAAGTCAGCCGCCTCCTCGGCATTGTTGTCGAACCACAAAAACGGAGTGATCTTCTGCATAGCGTCCTGCTTCTTGAAGGTTGAGGTGAATCCGTTCTTCCTGATCAACGGGCGAATAGTGTTTGCCGTAAGGTTTGAGCAAGTGAGTACTGGGTCGGCACCCGTCGCGCTTTGCCATGCCGACCAAATGTTTTTTCCTTAGGCCGCTATAGCGTTGCCAGATATTCATCCATGCAGTCGAAGCTGGAGTTCCAGCCGCCAACAACGCCCATCTCCTCATGCTTGCGGCGCTCTTCAACGGTGGGGTGCACAATGTGCAGGGTGAGCTGGGTTTGGTCGCCTAAATCCTCAAAAAGCACCGTCAACACCATGCCTTGAGGCAAATCCACGCCGGTCTGCTCATAGCCCTCACCAAACTCATCGGTAGTGACGATTCGCTCCATCGGTACGATTTCCTGAAAAACACCTTCGGCAGGGTACTCAGTCCCGTCTGGGCCGACCATGATGTAGCGCGACTTGCCGCCGGGCCGCAGATCCATCTCTTCCACGCGGGTTGTGAAACCTTGGGGTCCCCACCACTGAGCAATGTGAGCCGACTCAGTCCACACCCGCCACACTAGCTCGCGAGGAGCATTGAAGCGGCGGGTAATGACGATAGTGCGTTCGTCTTGAGTTCCGGCGGGGGTTGTCGAGTTACCCATCTTGGTTCTCCTGGGTTTGTAGTTCGTTCAGGTAGTCTTCTAGGCGATCGAGACTGGTTTCCCAAAACTGGCGGTAGTGCTCTAGCCAATCGGTTGCCTCTTTGAGCGCGTCTGCCTCTAGCCGACAGGGCCGCCACTGAGCATTGCGTCCCCGCACAATAAGCCGCGCCCGTTCCAGCACCTTGAGGTGCTTAGAAATGGCTGGAAGGCTAATCTCGAAGGGCTGGGCAATCTCGTTGACGGTGGCTTCCCCCTGCGCCAAACGAGCCAAAATGGCGCGTCTGGTGGGATCAGCAAGGGCAGCAAAGGTGACGCTCAGTTGGTCAGTAGACATTCACGTGTATTTAACTGCGCAGTTAATTAACCAATGGGATAAATGTACTATTTGTATAGTTCAGTGCCAACCCCAACTCTATGAATGTTTACAAGAAGGGCCGATTGCAAAAGCGGCAAAAACGGCCTAACCCCGTAGGGCCAGGGTTAGCGCTGTGGCTGCAGCTAGAGCAGCTGCGGTGCGAATGTGGTTCCAAAGGGGCCAATAGGTTAGGTAGTTGGTCCACACCCGAGCAGCTTCTGGGGTGCTGGGGCTAACCTCTGCCAGGGCGTTGTTGAGCGGCACATTTTCTGCAATGGTGACTAGAAAAGTGCTAACTAGGTAGAGTAGGCTGCCAGCTAGCAGGTACGCTGCGCCGGGCTGCTGCCATGTGTAGAGGGCGCGGGCTGCTAAATACACACAGGCAATTGCTGTGCCTATAAAGACGGTCATAAACCACGGGTTAATCACCGTGATATTAATCGCCTGCATCGCCGCAATTCCTTGAGCCAGAGGCAATTGGGCCAGCGCCCGCATAACAAAGGTGGAGAAGGCGAAGAAGATGCCCGCTACCAGGCTGCAGCCTAAAGCCGTGGCCAATTTCAAAGTAAAGTAGGCTGGCTCAGACGGCATGGCTTTAGGCTCCTGCTAAATGGGCAATTTTGGCTTGGGCGGCAGCAACCTCTGCGGCTAGGGTTTGCCCCCCTACCTCATCGTTCTCGACCTCCACCACGGCAACGTCTGTAATGCCTAGAAACCCAAAGATGCTGCTCAGGTACGGGGTCTGGAAATTCATCGCCGCGTTTGCGCCCCCAACGCCAAAGCCTGAACCCCCTCGAGTGGCGATAATCACCAGCTGTTTTCCTGTTACAAGCGGTTGGTAGGGGTTTTCGCTGTTGTGGGGGTCAAATGCAAAGGTTCGCCCGATGCGCACGATTTGGTCGATATAGGCTTTGAGCGCACTGGGGATGCTGAAGTTGTACATGGGGGTGCCCAGAACACACAGGTCGGCGGCTAGAAGCTCATCTACCAGGCGGTTGCTGATGCTGAGCGCTGCCTGCTGCTGAGGGGTGTGCCGCTCTGGGGCAACATAGGCGGCGGCAACCCAGGCTTCGTCCACCGGAGGAACAGGATCACGTCCCACGTCTCGGTACGTCACGGTGCCCTCTGGGTGGGCCTGTTTCCAGGCCGTTGCGAACTCGTGGGTAAGCCTGCGAGAGAGCGATCTGTCGCCTCGAGGGCTGGCATCGAGATGGAGTAGGTGGGCCATTGGGGCTCCTTCTAAAGGACCCTTTCAGGTTAGAAAAGTGCCCTGGGCTCAGCTATCTAGATCTTGTGCGGCTTTCAAAATCTTGCGATCAATTCTTAAGCGGCAGGGCAGCCCTCGCTAACCGTTGCCTAGAATCAGAGCAGGCAAAATTGGGCTCTAGCTTATGACCTACCTAGCAGATTCTCTTGAAACAGCCTGGTCGCCCGTTTTGT
>DATNQE010000211.1:0-4245 GCA_036702895.1 Trichocoleus sp.
GTGACTTTCAAGCCGTTAAAAATGTTGATCTTGAAGTTAAAACAGGCTCTCTGGTGGCGCTGCTTGGGCCGTCGGGCTCGGGTAAATCAACCTTGCTGCGCGTCATCGCGGGATTGGAACAGCCGGATTCTGGGCGAATTCTACTGACCGGACGAGATGCCACCTACCAGAGCGTGCAAGACCGAAAAGTTGGCTTTGTGTTCCAGCACTACGCTCTGTTTAAGCACCTCACCGTACGCAAAAATATTGCCTTTGGCATGGAGATCCAGAAGTGGCCTAAGGAGAAAATTCGGCGTCGTGTGGAAACCTTGATTGACCTGGTGCAGCTAACGGGCCTGGGCGATCGCTATCCCTCGCAGCTCTCCGGTGGCCAACGCCAGCGGGTGGCTCTGGCCCGGGCCCTTGCGGTAGAGCCCGAGGTGCTGCTGCTAGATGAGCCCTTTGGCGCCCTCGATGCCAAAGTCCGCAAGGACCTTAGAGACTGGCTGCGGCGGCTCCACGATGAGGTCCACGTCACCACTGTCTTCGTTACCCACGACCAGGAAGAGGCGATGGAAATTGCCGACGAAATCGTGGTGATGAACCGGGGTGCAGTTGAGCAGATTGGTTCCCCAGCAGAAATTTATGACCGCCCAGCTTCGCCGTTTGTGATGGGCTTTGTAGGGCCGGTCAACGTGCTCTCCCCCAACGCAGCGCTGCTGCCCCCTCTCAGCGATTGGAGTGCACCGACCAGCAATGGTGAGTTCTTCCTGCGGCCCCACGACATCGAAATTTCAGCTACCTCTGGAGAGCAGACTGTTGCTGCAACCGTGCATCGCCTGGTTCACCTCGGCTGGACAATTCGGGTGGAGCTGATTTTGGCCGATGGGCAGGGCGTGACCGCTTATGTTACCCGCGAGCAGGTTCAAGGACTGTCGCTAGCGCCAGAGCAGCAGGTGTTCCTGCGGCCCAAATCGGTTAAAACCTTTACGTCTGCTGAGGCGGAAGCACTCGTGTAACCTCAAAAAACCCTTGGTTTCACAGATGCTCTTTGGTGCAGCCTGAGAGAAGCTAGAGTTGTGGCCCTCCTGCGAATTTGCCCACACAGCCAGTTTTTAGTCCAAGATGGTCTTGGACCAGAATGTCTTAGAGATGTTTTCCCAATAATCCTCTAGGCAGCACTCCATACTCTGGGCGGTCCTGGGCATGAAGGGTTACAGAAGTAATCGCTACAAAACTAGTTTGTATGCTGCATCTCTACCTACTTTCAGTGCTGGTGCTGCTGGTTTTGATTCTGCCTGCTTTTTTAAGGGATAGCTCTGCTCCCAAAACGTCCCTAGCATCGTGGAGCTTTTTTCTGCTGGTGGTAGTTCTAGCCCCGATCACACTCCCCTGCGTCCTGTATCGCCGGGGCTATTCTTTGGTAAAGAAGATTGAGAGCTCACCCGGTGCTGGCTGGAGATTTCTGGTGACCGGTATAGCAGGTAAACCTTAATAGCTGGCTACAGCAGAGGAAGAAGCCCGCTTTTCCTGGCTAAGTAGGTTCAGCTGGCTTAGTGTACTTTTTGCTACCCCCAGATCGTTGGCTGACGTCGTAAAGACGGTAGCGCTCCTCGGCTAGCGCCTCTAAATCTTCTGTCGCCAATCGTTTGACATAGTTGAGCTTGATTTCTTCTAAAAGCGCTACCGTCATTGCCTGAATTTCCTCAATGGTCCCTTCGGTCTGCTTAATCTCTGTCCGCAGAGTCTCTACAAGCTTGGAGACAAGTGACTGCAGCAGTTGGGCTCCTCGGTCGTCTTTGGAGGTGCGCTTGAGGGTCTGGTAAACATTGTCGGTGACTTGCCCAATGAGCTGACGCGCTATTTGGTCAGACAGACTGCTAACACCCGGCAGTTGGCGTAAACCTTGGTACCCGGGAGCTTGGTCGAGGGCGCGACTGAGGGTGTGGTCGAGCAGAGCGTCTATTTCTGGTTTGACTTTCGGTAGCACCTCGTCAATCAAAACCGTGCTCAGGCGTTCGCTAATCACCTCCAGCTCGTTGACCCCGTTGATATCGATGTAACGAGCGCGAGTGTCCAAGACCCAGTGGGCTACATCGCCATTGCGAACCGAGTTTTGCATCTGGTCGATGATGCGCAGCACCACCATCTCCGTCAGTTCGATGGCGACTTGACTGACAAGGAACCGATTGACTCGGTTTCTCAGCGGCTCCAAATCCAGTAGGCGAGCCTGGTTCAGGCGCACCACCACCGGAATGATCCGGCTTAGCGCCAGAGCCGGCATTCTCAAAGCGCTAAAGGGAATGATCAGCAGCAGATCGTACCAGCGCCAAAGAATGGTATCTATCCAGGCGACATTTTTGTAGCGCTGGCTGAGGTAGAAACTGCGGGCTATGAGCTCGATCACAAAGAGGCCAATGAAGCAGGCATCGATGCGCCAGAACCAGTCGGTAGGGCCACCGTCAAAGGCGATGCCGCGATAGAAATTGGTCTCTATGAGAGGCTTGATCTGCGCGTTGAAGAACGCGATCTCCCCGGACCAGCCCTGTTGGCGCAGGCGGGAAGGGCTCCAGAACTGCAAAAACGCTTCTCTTGAAGAGTCTGTATTGAGGTGCGATCGCATTGTGCTCTTGATCCGCTCTAGCGTGCCTGACTTGCCGGCAATCTGAAACGGATTTTCATCAATCATGGCAACGCTTTGCTGCTGCAGCTGCTGCAAAATTTCTTGGGCCTCAGCAGACTGAAGTCCCGTTTGGGCCACCTGGTTCTCCAACTCAGCAACGGTTGCTAGGTAGCCTGTGGTGCTGCGTTCTGGCACGATGCCCTTAACCGTAGTGCCGTACCACCTCGTAAGCTCTGGCTCTAGCTGCAGGTACCCATCCCGGAACCGAACATAGCTCAAATCAAAGGCCACTAACCCCAGGTTAACCAGAGCCAGCAGTGCCATGATGCGTTCAAACCAGAGGGCTTTACGGCGACGGCGAGGCTGCTTTATTGATCGGGCAAGGGCGGCCATAGGTTAAGACGGCAAAAGGCTTTCTCAATCGCCTCCCCATAGTATTCGCTGGTCGAAGCTTCTTATCCCCTACGTAAGAAAGACTTCGGCTCTAGGCAGAGACATGCCCAGCGGCGTTCCCGGCTAATTACCAACTTCGTTACACTTTAGTTGAACAATTGTGAATGACTGGATTGGGGTACCGATGACGGTTGGGGTTTCTGACAATACATCTGCTGATGCACCGTTGACCAATAACACCTGGTACTGGCGCGAACAGGCCGTCAACTATGTCAAAGAGGGCGGCCCTCACCCCGACCGACCGCCGCTGCTGCTGATTCACGGCTTTGGCGCATCGACTGACCACTGGCGCAAAAATATTGTGGGCCTCCGCTCTGAGTTTGAGGTGTGGGCCATTGACATGATGGGCTTTGGACGCTCAGCCAAGCCCAATTGGGAGTACAGTGGCGCCCTTTGGCAGGCCCAAATTCACGACTTCGTTACCGAGGTAATTGGGCGTCCGGCGGTGCTGGCAGGCAATTCTTTGGGAGGATATGCGGCGCTGTGTGTAGCTGCTAACCACCCAGAATCAGCGGCAGGCGTGGTTCTGCTCAACAGTGCCGGCCCTTTTGCCGAAACCAATGACGAGGCTCAGGAAGGCTCATTTAGAAGCGCTGTTACCAAGGCTGTTCAGGGGGTAATGCTGCAGCCTCTGCCAAGCTGGATGCTGTTTCAATATGTTCGCCAGCGTTCAACCATTCGCCGCACTTTAGAGCAAGTCTATGTCGATAAATCTGCCATCACTGAGCGATTGATCGACGAGATCAGCCGACCGGCCAACGATCCGGGCGCAGTCCAAGTCTTTGCCTCTGTCTTCAAAGCGCCTCGGGGCGAAACGGTTAGCAGTCTGCTGGCTAAGATGAACTGCCCGCTGCTGCTGCTGTGGGGCGAGTACGACCCCTGGATGAACTCTCGCCTGCGTAGCGCCCAGTTCCGCCAACACTACACCCATTTGAAGGAACACTTTCTCCATGCTGGGCACTGCCCCCACGATGAGGTGCCCGATCAGGTTAACGCCCTGATGAGAGATTGGTTGCTAAACACCGAATTTGCCCAGTTGCCCAGCCATTAGGGCTGTCTCAGAAATCCTTGTGGAGAAAACCCCCAAGGCTCTGCTAAAGCCTTGGGGTGAGCTGGAAAAAAACTTCGGGCTTATCGGCTTGCACTTAAGTTCGCCTGTTAAATTGCAGGATGCTACCACTGCCTCTGGC
>DATNQE010000221.1:0-3359 GCA_036702895.1 Trichocoleus sp.
TAAAGTCGGTCGAAACCAGCGGGTCTTCGGTGTAGCCCAAAATGCCCTTCATCGGGCCTTCAGCCGCCGCTTTCATCGCTGCACAGATTTCCTGGTAGCTGGTGCTGCGCTCAGTCTTAAAGGTGAGATCGACCACCGACACATCCGGCGTCGGCACGCGGAAGGCCATGCCGGTGAGCTTGCCCTTGAGTTCAGGCAGGGCTAGCGCGACCGCCTTCGCGGCTCCCGTAGAGGCCGGAATGATATTCTGCCCAGCGCCGCGACCGCCACGAAAGTCTTTTTTGCTGGGGCCGTCAACGGTGGGTTGGGTTGCCGTTGCAGCGTGAACTGTCGTCATCAGCCCCTCTGCTAAGCCAAAGTTATCGTTAATGACCTTGGCAATGGGAGCTAGACAGTTGGTGGTGCAGCTGGCGTTAGAAACCACCACGTCAGTTTCGGGGTTAAATTTCTCGTGGTTCAAACCCACTACCAGAGTTGGCACCGTGTCGGGGTCCTTGGTGGGAGCCGAAATCACCACCCGCTTAGCGCCCGCGTCGATGTGCTGTTTAGCGCCATCAAAGCTGGTAAAGAGGCCCGTGGACTCAATCACATAATCAGCCCCCAGTTCGCCCCAGGGCAGCTCAGTCGGATTGCGAATGGCGGTGCAGCGGATGTGCTTGCCATCTACCACAATGCCGTCTTCGGTGGCTTCAACGGTACCCTGGAAGCGACCGTGGGTGGAGTCGTACTTGAGCAGATAGGCCAGGTTAGCCGGGGGCACCAGATCGTTGATGCCGACAAACTCGATGTTGGGATTTTTAACAGCGGCACGGAATACCAGGCGTCCGATGCGGCCAAATCCGTTGATGCCAACTTTTAGCGCCATGTTGGAAAACGTCCTTAGCGAGGTGTGTTCTGGATAGTCAGCGTGAATCTGAATGAGGTTGTCGCCTGGGGTGAACAGGCAACGGGGGCGAATTCTATAGCGAAAGATTCAAGGGCAAGAGCTCAGACAGCCCACCGATGCGTAAGCCAACCACAGCAGCAGTTGGGCCATTTTGCTCAATCTACCGAATTGGCTCTGATTCCGAGTTCTCCCACTTGATATAGGCTTCTCCCACTATCTAATCGAGAATCGGTAAAAAGCCTGGGGATCTACGCTTTTCCTTCAAAGTTGGGAAAGCAGAAGCCGCCGTTCATGACAGGAGATGGCTGGCCTCAGGCGGCAAGGTGCGATGGTCGAAGACCGGCTTCAGAGGAGCATTGCACCCCCGCCAACTCCACACAGCCCGGCCCCACAGGCTTAAAGATTCCTGACTATCTGGCAACTGAAGATTATCTAAGGCTTAGAATCATCGGGAAACTCATCTAGGAAGATCCCCATGACGACCGTGACTCAGATGAAGTGCGCTTGCCAGGACTGCCTCTGCATCGTCAACCTAAGCGACGCCGTGATGAAAGACGGCAAAGCCTACTGCGGCGAAGCCTGCGCCAACGGGCACGCTGAAGGGGCAGGATGCGGCCACACCGGCTGCGGCTGCGATTCATAGCTTTGTTGGCAGGGTGGGCACCGTCTACTGTCGATACAACGTTAACCCTGCCTTCAAGGCATCGGACAGTGCCCCTACGGGGGGTCTAGCTCAAGACCTGCGTACAAATCTGCAATAGCAATCTGACAATCTAGAGCTTGAAGACTTAAAACAACTTCGGGCGACTCATATTCTGAGAGAAGCCACTGATTGGGCGATGTTTTAACGTGGTGCTCAACGTGGGTGCTGTACTGGTCAATCAGCAAGTATTCCTGAAATGTTGGAATAGTGCGATAGGCAGTGAACTTTTCTCCGTGATCATAATCCTGCGTTGATTTAGACAGTACCTCTGCAATGAAACAGGGATTCATTAACGTATCGGTTCGCCCTGCTTGAAATTCCAGAGGTTTCGCTACCACCATGACATCGGGGTAGGTGTAGAGATCATAAGCCGGAATCCAAAGTCGCTGATCGGTCACAAACACGCGGTAGGGTTTACCTCTCAAAGCCAGTTTGAGCGCCACCAGCAAATTCCCAGCGATCTCATTATGGTCCGGTGTGCCCCCCGTCATGAGCTTAATTTCTCCATTGACATACTCATGCCGCTCCTTGGAGCTACCTTCCAGTTCCAGGTACTCTTCTGCGGTGTAGATACGTTGTTCGGTGGCCTGGCTCATGGTGGGGGTGAAGACGCTTTCTTCTACAGTTATACAGGCTGCAGGAGAAGGCCCGGAGTGAGTCTGACTAGGGCAGACCTGCTTTGAGATAGGCAATTTGACTGCCCCAGCGGACGGTTTGGTTTTGCAGCTGCCGATCGCAAATTGCCTTTACCTTCTCCACCTCAGCTTTTGCCAGGTGTTTCGATAACTGCTCCTGATAGCTGGGGTGACCCTCTGCAGTAGGTTGGGTTGAAAACCAGCGCTGCAAAAGCTTGGGCGTGATTAGGAGATTCGTAACCACGGGTTCACTTTGCAAGTCAGTGGTGAATCCAGCAGCGGTGAAATGCGATCGCAACGTCTCGCCGTTCCAATCAAACAGCGGCGCCTCACCCGCCTCAAACACAGCCGCCTCAGCCTGCTGCCATTTTTTTAGCAGCTTTGAATCCACGGCATCAGGGTTAACCAGCGCCGAAATTCTTTGGGTGTAGCGAGGTACCGTCTCGGCCAGAACCACTATCCCGGCGGAATTTAGCAGCGTTTTGAGCACGTCGATGAGCGTGTCCTTGCTAGGCTCTGGCCCCAAGACGTTTCGGCCCACGATTCGATCAAAGCGAATCCCTGAGGCCAATCGGTAAAGCACATCAGTCAGCCCCTGCCACTCTGCCTGAAAAACGACAGGCCGCGTCAGCTCCGGCAGGCTGCCAGCCTGCTCCGTCAGCGCCGTCTCATCCTGCGCCGTCTGCACACGGGCATAGACACCGCCCTCGGGCACCCGCCGCACCGCTTCCCAGGTGAGTAGCCCGGTGCGGGCATTGAGATCGAGAATCAGGTGGTGGCGCCGGGGTTCAGCCAGGGCAAAAATGCGATCGCGCACCTGGCCCACCTGTTGCCCCACCTGCCCTAGCGTGCGCTGCAGCCAGCGATCGCGAGCCGGATCTTTAGGGCTATAGGTTAGGGTTTCGGGCAGCGCCCCACCCCCCTCTACCAGCGCTGCCAGTTGAGCCTCTCGCCGCCGCGCTACCTGCACCCGAATTGATTCCTCATAACCTTGATCCGACGGCTGGTAAAACACCTGTCCCTGCAGCCCGCTAGGCAAATACTGCTGCGCCACCCAGTGCTCCCGGTACGAGTGAGGATAGAGATACCCCTTGCCGTGGCCAAAGCTCTTGCTGTCGCGGCTGGGGTCTCGAAG
>DATNQE010000224.1:0-4009 GCA_036702895.1 Trichocoleus sp.
CTGACTTGCCAAAGACCCGCCTTAGAAAAGCTAGGTTTGCTAACAGTTTAGTGCGCTGATTTAATAACAGCATTTTGGGCATGATGCCGGAAGCATTTAGGGATGACTATGGTGTACTCATCTCTCAGCCGCACTTAAGCTTTTCCAATGAGAAATAAAAAGAGCTTATATGGTTTACCTCTACCTATCCTAAGACTTTATAGATAGAGTGTAGTCAGGCAGAAGCGCTAAGTGCATTTATCCATTTCTATGGGTCTAATGCAGTTTAGTTCTCTCGCTTCCTACCGTTCTCTCGTCGCAGCCATTGACCCTGTTCTAGAGGTGCGAGACCTCTAGAACAGGTGGTTTCCTTGGCTGCGGTGATACGGGTTGGCCTAACGGCCACTGCCCCCTAACCGTCTTAAGCCCTCTTAAATCTCCCGTCACAGACACCGGAACACACTGTTTCAGGTGTTAAAGGAGTCGTTTTGGCTTCTGCTCCCTATTCACTCGCTTTGAGGACATCCATGGTTGCGATCACCCACCAAACCCAAAGCTCACGCCTGCAGACTCGACTAACGCTGCAGGTTGCACAGATTGGTCAAAGCACAACCGCCATCCGCTGCCTCGACTGGGATCGCCCCCGATTTGACATCGAGTTTGCGCTGGACAACGGCACCACCTACAACTCGTTTTTAATTGAGGGCCAGCATACAGCGCTGGTCGATACCTCCCACATCAAGTTCCGCAACCTTTATCTAAATCTGCTGCAGGACGAGCTGGCGTTGACCCGGCTGGATTATCTAGTCGTCAGCCATACGGAGCCCGACCACAGTGGTCTGGTCGCCGACATTCTCCGGCTGGCGCCCCAGGTGACCGTCGTAGGGTCAAAGGTGGCAATTCAATTTCTGGAGAATATGGTGCACCGGCCATTTCAGTCACGCGTAGTAAAAAGCGGCGATACGCTCGATTTGGGCCAGGGGCACGTGCTGCAGTTTTTCTCGGCACCGAATCTGCACTGGCCAGACACTATCTTCACCTACGACCCGCAGACGCGCATTCTCTACACCTGCGATGCCTTTGGCATGCACTACTGCGACGACCACTTGTTTGACGAGGAGCCAGCCCCACTTGAGCAGGATTTTAAGTACTACTACGACTGCCTGATGGGGCCCAACGCCCGCTCGGTGCTGGGAGCGCTCAAGCGGCTGGAGAGCCTGGACGTCGGCACTATTGCTACAGGGCATGGCCCCCTGCTGCGCCACCACATTAACCAGTGGACCGGGAACTACCGCGAGTGGAGCCAAACCAAAGCCTCAGATATGCCGCTGGTCGCGGTGATTTATGCCGGCGGCTACGGCTATAGCACCTATCTGGCGAATGCGATCGCAAACGGCATTCTCAAAACGGGAGTGGATGTCGAGCTGGCCGACCTGGGCGAGATCGATCTGCACAGCCTGGGAGAGCTGGTTGGCAACGCGGCTGGACTGGTAATCGGCATGCCGCCCCAGTCAGACAAAGCTGGTCAGACCCTGCTGCAAACCGTGCTGGCAGCTGTCCACGGCAAGCAGAGCATTGGCCTATTTGAAACCGGAGGCGGAGAAGACGAGCCCGTCTTTCCGCTGCGGAATCGCTTTCACGAGATCGGGCTGACAGAGGCATTTGCCCCGATTCTGGTCAAGTCGGCGCCGGATGCGGCCCTCGATCAGCTCTGTGGGGAGGCCGGCACTGATTTGGGCCAGTGGCTAACGCGCGATCGCACAGTGCGCCAGATTAAAGCCATCGACGGCCAGCTGGAGCGCGCCCTGGGCCGCATCAGCAGCGGTCTGTACCTGCTCACGGTGTAGCGGGGAAATGTCTCTAGCGCCATGCTGGCCTCTTGGGTGACTCAGGCTAGCTTAGCGCCGCTGGGCGTTGCGATCGCGGTGGCCAAAGATCGGGCTATTACCTCGTTTCTGCACATTGGCGATACTTTCGTGCTGAATGTGCTGGAGGAAGACCACTACCAGCCCCTAATGAAGCACTTCCTTAAGCGCTTTCCACCGGGGGCAGACCGCTTTGCTGGAATCAAGACGTATCCTGCCGCCAACGGCTGCCCGATTTTAGCGGACGCTCTCGCTTATCTGGAGTGCACCATCACCCAGCGGATGGAGTGCAGCGATCACTGGATTTTATACGCCACTGTGCAGAGCGGCCGGGTGTCGAAGGTTGAAGGCTTCACCGCTGTTCACCACCGCAAGGTCGGCACCCACTATTAGGGGCGTGGGGGCAATGCCCACCGATCCCCAGTGACCCGACATCCAGAGGGTGGACCATGCCCACCCCGCCGAATCTCCAACTATTTCTTTATCTCAAAACCCTCCTATGCAATACGTACCGCCTTCCGCAACGCCGCCCAGTTCCTCCTGGCTCAACAGTGGTCGCGTCATTCGCCTGCTGGAAATGGTTCAAGATCTGATCGTGATTTCTCTCTGCATTGGGCTATTTAGCTTCATGGTGATGCAGATTAGAGAGATGGTGCTGTCGCTGCTGCCGCCGCTGGACTTTCAAAACGTCACCTCCGACATTTTGTTTCTGCTGATTCTAGTAGAGCTATTTCGGCTGCTGGTGATTTATCTACAGGAGCATCGGGTCTCGATTGGGGTCGCCGTCGAAGTTTCTATCGTGTCAGTGCTGCGGGAGATCATTGTGCGCGGGGTGCTCGAAACGCCCTGGAGCCAGGTAATGGCCTGCTGCGCCTTTTTGCTGGTGCTGGGGGCACTGCTGATTGTCCGCGTGTGGATTCCGCCTACGTTTGAAGGCATTGACCCAGAGCAGCAAGTCTCTCGCCGCTACCGCCAACGCCGCAGCGACACCAATGACGAAATTCCCGATGTCGTGCCTGCTCATTATGCCGATTAGAAGCCGACTAGCGGCCGATTGAGAAATTCCCCTCCCTAACGAACTCGCTATGGGCACTGGCCCTAGGAATTTTTATCACTGCAATCGCCACTAGGCATCCCGAAAATACCTCACCACTCACCACTTCCCATCCTGTAAGGAGGCCGCCATGACTTCCCACCTAACCCTGACCCCTCACGTGCTAGACACTCGCCCCCGCGATGTGCAAATTGCCGCCCTGGCAGAACAGACAACGGTGCTGCGATCGCGCACCTGGGAGCGGCTTAAGTTCGAGGCTGAGTACGCGCGTCAGCAGGGCACCACGGCCAATAGCTACCTCATTCAGGCTGACTGCACTGCTTTAATCGACCCTCCCGGCGGATCTTTCACAACCCTTTTTCTGGAGCAGCTGCGGCACCAGGTTGATCCCCAACGGATTGATTACATTGTGCTGAACCACATCAATCCCAACCGCATGGTGACGCTCCGGGCGCTGATGGCAATGGCCCCCCAAGCCACGATCATCTGCACTCGACCTGCCACTAAAGCATTGAAAACAGCGTTTTTGAACTGGGATCAGAAGGTTTGCACCGTTCGCGCTGGCGATACGCTTGACCTGGGCCAGGGCCATTGCCTCGAATTTTTGCCCGTTCCGACCCCTCGTTGGCCCGACGGTATGGTTACTTTTGACCAAGCAACCCGCACCTTGTTTAGCGACAAGCTGTTTGGTGTACACCTCTGCAGGGATATCCTTTGGGACGAGAACTGGAAAAGCCTGGACGGGGATCGCCGCTACTATTTCGACTGCCTGCACGCCACTCAGGCCAAGCAGGTCAACAACTTGCTCGACCGAATTGAGGCACTACCCACTCGCTACTGGGCACCTGGGCATGGTCCAATCGTGCGCTACAGTCTCAGTCGGCTGCAGCACGACTACCGCCAGTGGTGCCAGGAAACCTTGAACCGCACGCTGCGCGTAGCCCTGATTTACGCCTCAGCCTACGGCAACACAGCCAAGATGGCCGATGCGATCGCAACCGGCCTGCTTAAATCAGTTGTGGCGGTCGATACTATCAACTGCGAGCTGGCAGAACCCCATGAGATTGCCCAAGCAATTGGGGCCTGTGACGGCTTTATTATCGGCTCGCCC
>DATNQE010000302.1:0-2354 GCA_036702895.1 Trichocoleus sp.
CGGCGCTTAGCCACCGGATCAACGCCAAACATCCTGACATACTCGCCGCCGTGCTCTGCCAGACAGGCATCAAGAGCTGCTAGCACGTCAGACTCACGACTGGACTGAATGGGCGGGCAGGTCTGCCACACACCGCTGCGGTAGCGGCGCCCATCGGCGTGCTCAATACCGATGCGATAGCCCTGGTTCAGGAATTGCCGCACTTGGTGAACAATCTCGGAGGTTAAGCGTTGACTTTGCATTGTATTTAATCCATCGCGTTCGTTTGATTGCTTGAGAGGATGGCCCTGGGGGTGGCCCTCTGCTGCAGAAACTTGACTAGTGGGGAGATTGCCCTGAGCAGATAGCCCTTGGCCGCCCATATCCCCAGGCATTCCCATAATTTCTTGAGCCAGCGCCCGATCTGCCGCCTGCACATCCGGCAGGTGATCCGCCTCATCCTGACTGGTCAAGACCATGCCTGAGGGCACTAGTTTTCCCGGCGGCACCTCCACATCCTGCACCAGGGCGTGCATCATGACGATGCAGCCTTTTCCTAGCCGGGCATTAAATAAGGTGGAGCGAAATCCTACGAAAGAGCCTTCCCCGACGTAGGCAGGCCCATGAATAAGCGCTTTGTGGGTAATTGTGGCTCTAGCCCCAACCCAGACCGAGTACGCAGCCTGGTCATCCCCCAGCACGCGCCCCTGCCCTAACCCCTGAATCGACGCGCCCGAGTGAACAGTGGTGCCCTCACCTATAAAAAAGGGTGCGCCACCGTCAGCGCGAACGGAAGCGCCAGGCGCAATTTGGACGTGGGCCTGCAGCCGCACGTTACCGCTCACCTGAGACAGCGGATGCAGGGCAGCAGTCGGGTGAATCTGAGGCTCAGCCAGATCCGATCGGGGGGTCGGGGGAGCCGCTACTGTGCGGGCAGCCATCAACCAAAGTCCTCCAACATATCAGAATAACCAGCTGTACTGACGGCGGTAGCTGGCTCACGCGCTAAGGCATCCACCAGGGTGCCTGGTTAAAATGCCTAGTCATTATGCACGGCCAAAGCTTTGGCCGAAATATCTATAGAAGCTAAGGGAGAAGTGAAGGATTTAACGCTACGAGCCTGACGTTGACGAGCGCCAAATGATAGCTGACCTTCCCCGGCCAACTGGGTTGAACCCTTAGCCAGGGAAGACAGCCACATGAGCCAGTAACTTACCCGCTCTTCCCACAAACTCACGGCACGCGCCCGCACACTAACCTATCGCAGGATTCCACAACAGCAGCTTGCTTTTAGACTGGCAATTAGCTAGCTAAAGTCTGCTCGCTTGTCGTAGAGGTTGCCGCTGTCGAGGGATACTGTATCCACAATGGCCACCACGGTGGCGTCCACAGGTCGGTCGGTGTATGCCTCATGCTGGCGGGCACCGCTGCCCCGGCTAATAAGAACCCATTCCCCTGGCCCGGCTCCTACTACGTCTGCAGCTACCTCGTAATCTGACAAAAGCTCGCCAGTTTCGCTAATAAGCTGAACCAGTAGAAACTTAACCCCTCTTAAGCTGGGTTCCTTGACGGTGCTAACGACGGTGCCCCGAACTTTCGCCAGGAGCATCCAGACTCTCCCTAACGGCCGTAGGGACGAATGCCGCTTACGCTCTCTCTGAATTGCTCAACAGCTTCGGTGTAGCGGATGGGCAGAACAAACTCCAGGTTCTCGTGGGGACGAGCAATGATGTGGGTAGAGAGCACTTGGCCGCCGTTTACCCGCTTCACGTTCTCGATACCAGCGGCTACAGAAGCCTGCACTTCAGAAACATCACCCCGGACAATGACGGTGACACGGCCGCTGCCGATCTTTTCGTAGCCTACCAGGGTTACCCGAGCAGCCTTAACCATTGCGTCTGCAGCTTCCACAACAGCGGGGAAACCGAGCGTCTCAACCATTCCAACTGCGATCGCCATTTGTTTAAATCCTTTCTACGTTCTTAGTGAAGCGATACAAAAAAAGCACCTGAGCATGGGCTGTGCGAAGCCCGTCGAATCAGCAGTTAAGCAGTGGAGACCAGGGGTAGCTGTCCGCTTGTGGAATCCGCAATTGTGCACGCAATGGAATCCGCACCGTGGAATACCCACTGTCCTCGCCCCAGACTGTCTTAGGTCCGGAACTGCTCAACTGCCTCGGTATAGCGAATAGGCAGAACAAACTCTAAGTTTTCGTGGGGGCGAGCAATGATGTGAGTAGAGAGCACTTCGCCCCCGTTCACCCGCTTTGCGGACTCAACGCCTGCGGCCACGGAAGCCTGCACTTCAGAAACATCCCCACGGACAATCACGGTCACCCGGCCGCTGCCGATCTTTTCGTAGCCCACCAGGGTGAC
>DATNQE010000174.1:0-4860 GCA_036702895.1 Trichocoleus sp.
TGATTATTGTGTTGCCCTGCCGCCAAAGATACCCGCTGAATTTGTCGCTGGTGAACCCGAAAGATTTTGCAATGGGGTCGTCAAGCTCAACTATGTGATCTAACTCTAGTGAGACAGTCATGCGATCTCATCTCCTTAAACAACTACCGAAAAATCTTCATTCAGCCAGCGCAGCACGCGGCTAAGCTGCTCTGCGGACATATCGGCGCGCCGACAGCGGAACTGTCGCACAATCATCCCGTTTACTGTCCCTGGGGGCCAGCCCTTCGCTGCGTCGATCCGCTTGGTTGCCGCTGTGATCTGCCGCCTGAGCTTTTCTTCGTCGGGCGTGGGCTGGCGTGGGGCAGAAACCTCTACGGGCCTGGCTATAGCATCTCCAGCCATGGCCTGAATCATAGGGGCATACATCCGCAGCTGCCCCTTGAGCGTGGCTACTGGCAAGGATCTAAGCTCTGCCTCGCCTGCCCCAGTGATACGGGCCAGCATGGGCAGCCTGGATACTTCTGCTGCCGTCAAGCTATCCCCTTCCAGGTTGGAGAAGCCGCTCAGCAGGGCACTGCCGTCTAGCGGCTTAATCTTGGGGCCTGCCTCTGGATCGACGGGCTCCGATATCCGTTCCTGCACCAGTCTAAAGTCGTCTTTGGGTGGCGCAGCATAGCACGCCTCCTGCTCAACAATGGTCTCCACACACTGCCGCATCAGCACATCGTCTGGGCAGTAGAGGTAAGCTGCCTGCTCGTGTGGAGGCATTGCACCGGGGCCCAGATCTACGCGAGTGGCACGGGTTGCCATCTGCTCAATCCAGGGTCCTGATCTAATGTTGGTCAGGCACGCAATGTGGGTGCACGATGGCACGTCCAATCCCTCGTAGGCCATGGCCACAGTACAGAGGATATCTAGCCCGTCCTCCCCATGGCTCTTAAACTGACTGATGGCTTTATGAGCTGCGGCGGAGTCCTTGCTCACGGCAATGCCGCAGCGGTCAGCGCCTGCACTCTCTAGATCCTTGAGGTAAACCTCTGCGAGTTCTACTGTGGGGGCCACAACCAGCAGCTTAGATCGGGGGTTGCGCTGCCGATACCCCAGCCAATCCTGATAGCAAGCCCTGAGAATCCCCTTGGCGGCCCCAGTCCTCAGCGCCACATAAAGTGCCTCAGCCACATCGCGTGACTCTACCTCTGATAGGCTGAGCAGCGACTTTTGCTCACCATCTTTCTCCCAAGAGGTGGACAGATCAAACCATCGCACCTCTAACGGAATAACAGACCCTTCCGCCAGCGCCTGCGCCCTGGGGTATGCGATCGCAGCCACATCAGGTCTATCAATCTGGCTGATATCAAAGATCTGTTGCCGTTGGGTCTGAGCATAGGGCAAGAATGCCACGGCTTTGTTATCGTGGCGTTGGAAGGTGCCACTCATCTGAATGAGCAGAGTGCTGCGTTTCACCAGTGGTGCCAGCACTTCTGCCCATTCGCTGTCTTCTGGAGCATGGTGCGGTTCGTCGAGAACTAAGCAATACCGATACCGCTCAAATTCCCGACGATGCACGCCCTTTTTGTCAGCCGCTAGCGCTTGGTAGGTGATGGTGTAGCCACTGGCATTGCGGCTAGGCTCCTCCCCATTGCCAGCGACTCGCACTCTCATATTGCGGCCCAGCAGTTGCCGAAATATCGGGCTATCAAACGCCTCTTTTCCCTGTCGCTGCAGCGCAGACCTAGGAACCACCCAGCAGATGCGATCGCACAGTACAGGAATCAGCACCGACGCTGCAATGACGGGCAGCGCAGATTTACCGCCACCTGGGGTGACGCTGGCTATGATGTGCCGCGCTTTGCTTTGGCCCTGTGCGATCGCATGGCATAGATCTAGAAACTGCTGCTGGTGGGTGCGCCACATTATCGGCCACGCCTCCTGCGATCTCGCTTTACTTCGGCCACAGCATCTACCACCACTTTGTCGGCTTCTTGAAATAGGAGCGCCTGCTCCAGCGCTTGCTGCTCCGTCAGCGTGGGATGCGTCCCTATCAGCCGCTGCGCCAGTTCCCGTGTCTCTGCTGAGATGACTCTAGGGATCATCACGAAGCCCTCCGAATCTCACGCATTGCCTGTTTGATGCGTTGCGATCTCATCCAGCAGCGCAACGACCAAAATGGAGCCGCTAGCCGTCGCACCCAGCCCCAGTCAGGGATGCGTCCCGTGTCAGCATCATCGGCGTAGATATCAACGATGGTTGGGCTGCCCTCAACCAGGCTGCCGCCTAGATCCTCGTAATAGTCTTCAAACTCTTGATCGTTGGCGTATTTCCACTTAAGCCAAATATCAAACTCTGCAAACGGGTCGGCCGCAAAAGCACGGCGAAACACCATCTCAATAGTTCTCATTACTTGCCACCTCCCATGGCTGTTTCCAGGTAGATGCCGTTGACTCTGCGATCGCACACGCCCTGCTGCATCAAAAACTGAGATAGGGCTGCACTGAATGTGGAGTTTTGAGACCAGCCTTTGCGATCGTCTAGAAACTTTTGCAGCGCATCGTGCAGTTCTGCGGGGACTTCTATCTCTAACGCAATTGGCGCTTGAATTGTTGTCATCTCTGTATCTCGCTTAAAACGTCTATCGGAATCCAACGGGGGTTAGGCGGATCGCATTCCCCCTCCACCAAAACCAGAACCCTGTTCTTCATCCGCCACGGGCTCTGCTGCACTACTCCATGCCTCGGCTTTAGCTTCCCCGCCCTGCCGCTTGGGGCTGGCGGCAGATTGACACGAGTGCCAGGCTCAAACATCAGCCTCTAGTCCCCAAGCATCCCAACCTTCACGCCGCGATCGGGCAAAGAGTTCGATATTGGGGCCGCCTAGCTTTTCGGCCAGCGCATTGGCAACATCCCAGAACAGTTCGGGCTTCTGGCTGTGCTGCCGCCGGCGCGCCATCAAAACGGTAGGGACTGACGTAATCCCTAGGTGAGTAAAGCTGCCAGGCTTACCCTTGATGGCGACCAAGATCTGCTCGGTGCAGTTACGGCCGTAATGCCCTACCCCGATGTGGGGAGTCCCTTTGCTCGATACCTTGAGCCATGTGTGAATCCCTTTGTATTGGAACCCCCACGCCTCCAGACACCGAAAACCCAGCGGCAGGTGATTGTTAGTCACCCACAACAGGAGGTAGGCATCCTTTGCCGTTATCTGCCCAATGGGCAGGCTCAGGATCTGCTCATCGCTCATATTGGGGTAAGGGGTGCGGCCTCGGTGTGTGGCATCGCTCTCCCGCAGCTGGTAGCGCCACGGTGGATCGGCCACAACTAGCCGATAGTCTCTGCAGGGAATGGAGGGAAGCCCATCTACGGCCGCTGCCATCTCTAATTTCTGCTGTCCTCGGGTATCAGCGGCTTGGTACATCACCCCTCCTCAAGCCGAAAAGATGGTGAGTTGTTTGCACCGCTCAAAAGCAAGCTTGCAATACTCAGGGTTAAGCTCAAAGCCGATCGCTTTGCGTCCCAGTTCCTGAGCAACATACAAAGTTGTCCCTGAGCCAGTGAATAAATCAACGACCGTGCCATCAGGTGGACACCCTGCCCTGATGCAGCGCGAGGGTATCTCTGATGGGAAGACGGCAAAGTGGGCGGCAGGATAGGGCTTAGTTGGGACAGTCCACACGTCGCGTAGGTTGCGAGTGCTGCCAGGTTCAGATCTCAGATCCTGACCTCCAGGGACAGAGGATCTGTGCCGGGAATGCCGCTCAGAATGCAGCGGCTTGCGATCTTCTGAGATCTGAGGTTTGAAATTCGCCCCTACCCTCTCCTTTGTGCTGACTGGGGCTAGATGCTCTCTGGCAGATGCGGTCTTGCCTTTATCGAACAATGAACCGTTGTAACCGATCACCGAAGGCTCAGAGACGGCTTTATGGTCGTACCAGTAGCGCTCTGACTTGGTGAGCAGCCAGATTTGCTCATGAGAGCGTGTAGGTCTATCCGTTACCGACTCCGGCATGGGGTTGGGCTTTGCCCAGACAATCTCAGACCTCACCCACCACCCCGCATCCTGCAATGCGATCGCAACACGCTGAGGAATGAGCATCAGGTCTTTGGGCTTCAGCCCTTCACTGCACTGCTTCCTAGGCTTTGCAACTTCATCCCGTTTCTTCCCGCCGCCGCGATATTTCTGGCCTAGCGCTTCTAGGTTGGATTGGCCAGGAATGCCGTTGGCGGCATAACTATCCCCCAAGTTCAGCCATACAGTGCCTGAAGACTTGAGCACCCGCCACACTTCGGAGAACAGCAAGACCATGTGCTCCACATAAAGTGTGTGCGTTGGCTCTTGCCCAAACTCCCCCAGCCATGACCCGCACTTTGAGCAGGTGCTGTTAGTCTTCCAGCGAGTCTCCTTAACCCGCTTTGCGTTTTCCTCCCCAGCAGCGGTGAAGTTTTCACGCTTCCCGCCACTGGCCCCACCCTCACGGTAGTAAGTCTGCTCAACCCACTCATGATCACAGTCAGGGCTGCCGCCCCACACTTGTGGATCTGTGCCGTAATCTCTTAGCCCGTAATAAGGCGGAGATGTGACCACGCAATCTACTGATTCATCAGACAGCGCGGCAAGCCCTTCGAGTACATGCCCTTGATAGAGGGTGGTTTGAGGAGAGGAGAAAAACACTTGCATCAGCTAGCCACCGGGTAACGATTGCCCATTTCATCCGAGTAAGCGACCAAAGCGCTGTCGGGCAGCGGCCCTAACGGATCGGCGCTAGGCGGCAGCTTGTAGATCCGGCAGGTGGACAGGGAGTCAGTCCTGATTCGCTTCGGCACGTCCACTCGCCTGCGCCATTCCAGAGAGGCGCTAGATACCCTCTCTAATAGGCCTAATGTG
>DATNQE010000314.1:0-12288 GCA_036702895.1 Trichocoleus sp.
CGTCTGGGTTAAAACAGCGGTGCCGGTGGCAGCTAGCCCCAGGCTGGCAATTGTGGTTGAGTTCTTCAGCAGAGAATCGACAGCGTTGTAGCAGCGGATATAGAGTTGCTCACCGCCCGTCATCACCTCGGCGCCCCGCCGGAGGTTGTCGCTGCCCACCTCCCACAGGATGTTGTCAGCACCGTTGCCGCCGCCCATCGAGCGGGGATGGATGTGGCTACCGTGTTTATCAGACAGGAAGATCCGAATGGATTGCTCATCGGCCCCTAGTTTGGATGTGCCAGGAATTTTGTTAAACAGGGCCATCACATCGGCATCGCTGCGCGCAGCATCGCCTACGCGAACCCCGGCTCCGGTGCGCAGGCGTTGAGCGATCTTAGGCATTTCTTGGGCCAACGCTTGGGCTGTACGAGGAAGCTCCTGCAGGGCGTTTGCCAGGCTTGCCCCAGCAGCAGCTGAACTGATAAGGGCTGCTTGCCAGTCCTCTACCGTTTTGCCAATAGTTTCAAGGTGTTGCTGAGTGGCTGCTTGAGCCGTTTGCTGAAGGGTTTGAACCTGCTCTAGACCCGAGGACGCTATTTCCTCTGCGGTTTGCCTAGCCCCTGCGGCAGCCGCTTCGGCTCCGGTTTTAATCGTTTGAGCGGCCGCTAATGCGCTATCGCTGAGGTGCTTTGCCTGTTCGAGAAAGTCCATTGGAACCTTGGATAGAAGGTGAGTTCTGGTAAAAATGAGCACTCAGTAGAACTTCATTGCCGCTGGCCTAAATTCCTGAAACCTAACGCTTTTATGTAGGGGGATTGGAGAACGCAGGAGGTGCGTCGCGCTATGGTTATTTCACCGGCCCAGAAGCAGCTGTGACAAAGCCCCTCCCATAAACCATCCTCAGCACCCGTTAATTCTTCGGGCGTTACCCCCTTCAACGGTTCGCCACCATTGAGTAGCCTAAAGGTAGAGTTGCCCTCCTCTCTGGTGATAGATGATTTAGGATAACGAACATCCTGACTCCTCACTCCTATGGCGACTATTCCTGCTGGCTAGCCCAGAACTGTATTCAAGGCAGAAGCAGCCGAGGGTTGAGTTTACTTGATTCCAAAGCCCGTCATTTGGCAGTGGCTGATGACGGCTGAGCGCCTGGGGGTGTCTCCCACGATCTCAAAATCATTCATCTCATTTTGTCTAATTAGCAGAGTTCGTTGTGGTCGTTGTTCATGGGTGAGCAGAGCGGAGATCAAGCAGCATGGTTCAGCATCGCCAACCGTTGGAGCTTTTTTCAGGGGCCGGTAAAGCGGCTACCTGGATAAGAACTCGCGATTGGTCACACACCTCTCTGGGCTCCGCCAACACCTGGCCGCAGAGCCTTAGAACCATGATCAATGTCTTGCTGGGTGCCTGCTGCCCCATGTTTCTGGTTTGGGGACGCGATCGCATCGTGTTCTACAACGACGCCTACGCCTCTCTGCTTGGCGAAGACAGCGGCCCGGCTCTAGGCGAACCCCTGAACGAAGCCCTTAACGGCGGACTCCATCAACCCTGGCGCAGCATCAGCTTTGCCGTTGAGCAGGTTTTCTCAACAGGGCAGCCTACCCAGCAGGAGCCAAATTCCAATGGCCGTAACGGGTCTGCCCAATCCCCCAAACTGCTTGATTACGCCTGGTCCTACAGCCCCCTTTGGGACGAGGCCGGGCAGGTGGGCGGCGTGTTTGCAACAGGCTCTGGAACCGCCACGGCAGCCCCCCGGGCAGAACCCGCAGCCACTGAGGCCACCCAGCCCTCGGCTGAAGAGGCCCTGCGGCTGCAAGGCGAGCGGCTGCGCCTGGTTACCAATGCGCTCCCTGTGCTGATCGCCTACGTTGACAAAGACTATTACTACCGCTTCAACAACCAAACCTACGAAGTTTGGTTTGGGCAGCCCGCTGAAACCTTCACTGGCAGGCACGTTCGAGATGTTCTAGGCGACGTGGCCTACCAGTCTGTGCGGCCCTACATAGACCAAGCGCTCTCCGGGCAGCGGGTTAGCTTTGAGAGCCAGATCCCCTATCAGGATGGGGGAACCCGCTTCATCCAGGCCGACTACATCCCCCACGTCAACAGCCAGGGTGAGGTCGAGGGATACTTCAGCCTGGTGAGCGACATTAGCGATCGCAAGCGGGCCGAGCAGCAACGCCAGCAGGCAGAAGCGGCTCTGCGCGAGAGCGAGGAGGATTTTTGGGCCATGTTTAATGTGACTAGCGTAGGCATGGCTCAGGTCAACGCTACGAACCGTCGCTTCCTGCGAGTAAACGCGGCCCTTTGCGAAATTACGGGTTACAGCGAAGCTGAGTTGCTCACCCTCACCATTGACGACCTGAACCACCCGGAGGACAGCGAGCACGACCGGGACCAGTTCAACAGCATGCTACAGGGGAAGACAAGCAGCTATCAGTCGGAAAAGCGCTACCTGCGAAAAGACGGCCGTGTTGTTTGGGTGCTTGCGACCGGCAATATTATTCGAGGTGAGTCGGGCGAACCTCTTCGCACCGCTGCCCTCATTCAAGACATTAGTGAGCGCAAACAGATTGAGGAGGCCTTAAAAACTAGTGAGGAGCGGCTGCGCTTTGCAGTCGAAGGGGCTGGGCTCGGAACCTGGGAGTATGACTTAGCTGCCGACCAGGTTATTTGGTCAGACCAGTGCAAGATTATGGCCGGGGTACCGCTAGAGGCGGAGATAGACTATGCCCGCTTCATCAGCATCATTCACCCCGACGACCGTGAGCGAGTGAGTACGGCGGTTGTGCAGGCCCTCAGCCACCGTTCAACCTACGACCTTGAGTCACGTGTTCTCTGGCCTGACGGGTCGGTTCACTGGGTGCGCTCTATCGGTCGTGGCCGCTATAACCACCAAGGCCAGCTAACTCAAATGGTTGGCGTAGCGCTCGATGTTACCCGCCAAAAGCAGACAGAAGAGGCTTTACGCAGCGGCGCTGAGCGCTTGAGCGTAGCCCTAGCCGCCGCAAAACTGGGCGATTGGAGCTGGGACGCAGCCACAGATTTAGTCAATTTTTCAGAACGAGCGGCCGGAATGTTCGGCATACTGCCAGGCCCTGATCTAACCTGGAGGGCTATGCAGCAGCTGCTCCACGAGGACGATCGAGAGCGGACGCGGCTGCAGGTCGAGCAGGCGATCGCAAACCGTAGTGACTACGATACTGAGTACCGAGTACTGCATGAAGATGGCAGCCAGCGCTGGATCGCGGCTAAAGGCCGAGCCCAGTTTGATGGCGCTGGGCGCGTGCTGGGGATGCTGGGAGTGGTGCAGGACATCACCGAGCGCAAACAGGCGGAGGTCACCCTGCGCGAATCGGAGGAAAAATACCGCACGCTCTTTGAATCGATCGACGAGGGCTTTTGTATTGTTGAGGTCATTTTTGACGAGCACCAAACCGCAGTTGACTACCGCTTCTTAATCACCAACCCGGCCTTTGAAAAGCAGACCGGCATTAAAGATGTGGTCGGTAAAACGGTGCGGGAGGTGGTGTCGCAGCACGAGGACTATTGGTTTGAGCGATACGGCAAGGTTGCTCTAACGGGCGAATCCATTCGCGTTGAGGACCGCTCGGACGGCTTTCACGGCTGGTACGAGGTCAATGCCTTCCGGGTGGGAGCGCCAGAGCTGCGGCGGGTCGGCATCCTGTTCAGCAACATTACTGAGCGCAAGCAGGCTGATGAGGAGCTGCGCCAGAAAAACGCCATTCTGAACGTCATTAACGAATCTACGCCCACGCCCATTTTTGTCAAGGATTGCCAGGGCCGCTTTATCTACGTCAACCCGGCCACTTTGGAGGTGTTTGGCAGAACGGCTGACGAAGTCATTGGCTATCGAGATTGCGACCTCTATCCCTTTCCTGAAGATGCCGCCAAGGTCATGGAGAACGACCAGCGGATTATGGCATCGGGCCAGATGGAGGTCGTGGAGGAGTCGCCCGACGGCAATCGCACCTTTTTGGGCATAAAAGTGCCCTACCGCAATGAGTTGGGTGAGGTGGTCGGTTTGATTGGCATCTCCAACGACATCAGCGAACGGGTGCAGATTGAGCGCGATCGCGAATGGGTTTTGCAGCAGGAGCAAGCCGCCCGTCAGGCTGCGGAGGAGGCCAACCGAATTAAAGACGAGTTTTTGGCGGTGCTCTCCCATGAGTTGCGATCGCCCCTAAACCCCATTCTCGGTTGGGCCAGGCTGCTGCAGTCGGGCACCCTCGATGAAACCACCACTCGGCAAGCGCTAGCCACCATTGAGCGCAACGCCAAGCTGCAGTCTGAGCTGATCGAAGATTTGCTTGATGTCTCCAGAATTTTGCGCGGCAAGCTCAATCTCAGCGTTCGCCCGGTGGATCTCGTCTCTATTGTAAATGCGGCCATTGAAACAGTGCGCCTAGCCGCAGAGGCCAAATCCATTGATATAGAAACCAGCTTAGCGCCTGATGTAGGGCCGGTTTTAGGTGACTCAACCCGCCTACAGCAGGTGGTGTGGAATCTGCTCTCAAACGCGGTTAAATTCACCCCGGCAGGGGGTCGAGTTGAGGTGCAGCTGATACAGATTGAGCGGGGAGGCGTGGAAGCGCTAGAAGATGACGTAGAGGTGCAGGAGCAGGGAGATGCTAAAGCGGAGCCATCCACCCATCCTCTCTACGCCCAAATTACCGTTAAAGATACCGGGCAGGGGATTTCTCCTAGCTTCCTCCCCTACGTCTTTGACTATTTTCGTCAAGCAGATGGCGCTACAACCCGCAAGTTTGGCGGGCTGGGGCTAGGGCTGGCGATTGTGCGCCACCTGGTGGAGCTGCACGGCGGTACCATTTCGGCGGCAAGCTCCGGAGAAGGCTTGGGCGCAACCTTTACTGTGAGGCTGCCGATCATGCCTGTGCAGCCAGCGGTTAGCGAGCGCCCCCTCCAGCTTGAGCAGCCCCTAACCCTCGATGGCGTCCAGATTTTAGTTGTGGACGATGACGCCGACACCCGCCGCTTCACCGAGGTTCTGCTGGATAAAGCGGGGGCAGCGGTGGTAACTGCTGTCTCCGCCGCCGCCGCGCTAGCGGCTTTGAAGCGCTTTCAGCCAGACATTCTGTTGAGCGACATCGGCATGCCCGACATGGATGGCTATATGCTGATACGGCAGCTCAGAACCCTACCGCCCGAGCAGGGAGGCGCGACTCCAGCCATTGCCCTGACCGCTTATGCCGGTGAGCTAGACTACCAGCAGGCAATAGCTGCCGGCTTTCAACGACACCTGGCCAAGCCGATTGAACCCGAGAAGTTGATCCGGGCCATCTCGGAGCTAACCAGAGGCACTACTCAGTGAGCTAGGAGGGTAGGGGGCTTGGACTTGGAAATTCCCCCTACCCCGGCAGGCGCGCAGGCAGAAGCGAAAGCGCCGCGATCGCCAGGAACAGCAGGGCCGCTCCCGTTTCGAGCAGGGCCACAAACTGAATTTTGGTCGTGCAGTACCAGGTGCGCCGCCCAAGAATCAGAAGAAACTTGAGCACCGCTACCCCAAAGGCAGCGGCCGTCATGGGAGATAGCCACCCGAAACTGGCGAGGGCCAGGATGATGAGGGTTGCGATCGCATGATAAGCTCCTGCCGGTACCGCCGAGTGCGTCTTCGACTTGCGCAGCTTAACCGTAAAAATAGCGCTGGAGAAAAATAGCGTATTGAGTGCCCAAAGCCCCAGCACTGGGGCCAGCAGCACCCCGGTCGTCACGCTGTAGGCCAGCGGGGCCGAGAGGCAAACGGCCGCAAACGTAATCAGCTCATTGGCGACCGATTTTTGCTCCCGGTGGAATACCGAAACTTCGTTCACGACAAAGGCGGTAAAGGCCCCTAGGTAGAGCCAAAGCAAAGGCGTCTGCCAGGTGCCCTGAAGCCACAGCAGGTAGAGTGCAATACTGACTGCCGTTAGAGAATACAGCCCGCCCCAAACCCAAAATCGGGGTTTGAAGCTGCGGCGCTGTTTGATCTGCAGCGTCCAGGGGTGCTCGGCCTGAAAGCCGCAAAACGCACAGAGCAAGGCCATGGTGGTACTCCAAGTCCAGGTCTGAGCCGCTGCTGCTCCCGTCAGAAAGGAAACCAGCAGCATGACGTACACCCCGTGCTCTGGCGAAAACACGGGGCGGTACCAGGCATTAGAATTGCGTTTTGATGAGCCGATTTTTGAGTTCTCTAGCTCAACGGGCGGAGACTGCATAGCAAACTTGGGTTGAAGAAGGCTTATTTTGAGGCGTAATGCAAAGAGGCGTAATGCAAAGAGGCGTAATGCGAATTGTTGTGAGCAGGCACGCCAGTTCCAAGCGGCTTTACTGGTTTGCAGCGAAAGGCTGTAAAGCGCAATTAGCTACCATCATGAGATACAGCGTAGCCCCCCCTGCTGGATATGCGAGCAACCATTGAGCAGCTAGCGTCTATTGCAGTTTTTGCCCGTTTGCAGCCAGAGCAGCTGACAAACCTGCACACCTGCGCGGTTGTTCAAACGTATCAACCGAGTGAGATTGTCATGCATGAGGGTGATCGCCTCCCTGCCCGGCTATACGCTCTGGTCAGCGGTATTTTGCGGGTTTCTAAAACTGCCGCAACGGGTAAGGAAACGATTTTGCGCACCCTTGCCCAGGGAGATATCTTTGCGGCCCCGGCGTTGTTTGGTAGCGGCATTGCGCCTGCAACAGTAAGGGCAGAGAGTGCTGTCCAGGTGCTGACGGTTGATCGGGCGGCGCTGCTGCAGGTCATTCAGGTCAGCCCAGAGATCGCTTTAAATATGATGGCGGTCTACAACCAGCGGCTCCAGCAGCTGCACGAGCGGATTCATGGGCTGGTTTCTGAGCGCGCTATTGTGCGGCTAACCCGCTTTATCCAGGCTGCGGCCGTGGAGGGCGGGGCAGAGACTGAGGTGAAGGGGCCACTGGGGCTGCGATCGCACCTCTCCTACTACGAAATTGCCCGCAGCATCGGCATTACCTATGAGGAGTGTGTGCGGCTGTTTAAGCAGCTTCAGGGGGTGGTGTTCTACAGCCGGGGCGGCAAGATCACCATCTTGGACTGGTCAGCCCTAGATGCGATCGCTCAGGGCGAGCTCGACCCCAGTAGCCTCAGCGGAACCAACCCAGCTGCTCAATCCAGTGGCCCCGATAATATTTCCGGTAATGTCACCGAGACCCGCTGACTACCGCTGGTGCTGCATCCGATAGGGTGAGCAGAAACGCCAGGTTGTCCTCCGCGCTGAGGGCGTGGGGCGCATTCGCCGGCATGAAGATAAACAGTCCCGGCTTCAGGGCAATGGCTTGGCCCTCCAGCGTGAGCGTACCTCGGCCTTCGAGCACTTGAACGACCGCATTGCGCGTGGAGGTGTGCTCGGAAATATCTGTCCCGGCAGCCAGGCAAAACAGCGTGTACTGGCAGTAAGCCGTTTTGAGCAGAAGCTTACTCAACACGCCAGTTGCGGCATATTCAATTTTTTCTGTTAGCTGAGCCACCACAGCGCTGGGGGCATTGAGAGTCAGAGACATAACTTTTTCTCCAAAGTGTGGCTATTGGGAGGCTATAGCTTGCGTCGAGCTGGTTAGGACATTTGGGGGGAATGGGGATGTCGGGGCTGCGCCCCCAGCCAGGAGTTTCACCCCTACACCCCGTCTCCTAATCAATCCTGCCGCTCGGCCAGCTGAAGCACGTAGCCCAGGTCCTGCTTGTACTGCGTAAACACACGCCGCATCGGCAGGAGGCGCTGACGCATGCGAGGCTGCGTCAGCACATTCCAGAAAAACCTGGCTGCATCGACCATGCCCTCGTCCTGGACAATGCGGGCTGGGGCCAGCAGGCCCATCGGTCCTGTGTAGCGCTTGACCACGGTTAATCCAGCCGCTGCAAACGCCTCGCACCAGTTAGCTTCTGACAAGGGAGTTGAGTTGACTCGCAGGGCTGCGGCCAGGGCTTTGTGGATCTCTGCTTCGTGGTCCTGGGCCAGCAGCTCGTGGGAGAGAAACTTACCCCCCGGCTTAAGTCGGTCGTGAATGCCCTGAAGAATGTTGCTCTTGGCCGGAGCCGACTGCATGGTCAAAACGGCCTCGGCCAGCACGTAGTCAAACTGCTCGGCAATTTGCTCCAGGTGAAAAATGTCGCCCTCAACCACCGTTACCTGGTCCTCTAACCCCGCAGCGCGAATATTGGCCTGGGCTCGGGCCACGCTGTCAGGATTTTTCTCGACGCCGACTACCCGCACGTTGTAGCGTTTGGCCAGTGCGATCGCGCTGTAACCAAAGCTGGCGGCCAGTTCTAAAACGCTCTCCCCGGGTTGAAAGCCTGCCCACCGAAACAGCTGCTCGGTCGCAGCGCGCCCTCCGGGTCGCAAGATTTTTTTGCCCGCCGCCGCCATTACCTGGTGTCCGGTGGCCTTGTCTAGATTCAAAGTTAGGGGAGCCATTGGGAGCCTCTCTTCGCTGTTACGCCCAGTCTGGCAAATGCCGTCCGGCCGCTCTATGAGGTGGCTCATAGTCCAATAATTAGCCGAACAATTGTGCAGCTCATTTCCCCAGCCAAAGGCTTAATTCTGCTTTGCTGCTCAGGCGCTCGCTCAGCGGCATCCCCAAAGCCTGCTCGGGCCCACACTGAGATAGTCGGCCAATGACCTCGGCTAACGACCGCTGATACAAAACGCTTTTGACAGCAGCCTTTAAGAGCGTCCGGTATGTTTGGACGCTGCGCTGTAGAAAGATAATGACGGCCGCTTGGTAAAGGGTGATGAGCTTTCCTGTTCCCGGTGATGCCATTGAGCAGAGCCTTGACCTCAACCGCCACCTGATCCAGAACCCCGCTGCGACCTTTTTCGTGCGGGTCGAGGGCGACATTCAGGCATCGCAGGAGGTGCAGCCGGGAGATCTGCTGGTGGTCGACCGTTCCCAAACCGTCACCGATAATGCGTTGGTGGTCGCGATTCTCCACGGGGAGATGGTTGTCTTGAGACTGTCGCAGCAGCCGGCCCTGAGCCCAGCTGAGGAATGGGACAGCGCCCTAGAGCCCGAGCTAGAGGTGTGGGGCGTTGTAACCACCATTATTCGCCCGGTGTAGCGGCTATGTTCGCGCTGGTCGACTGCAACTCCTTTTTTGCCTCCTGCGAAAAGCTCTTTCGGCCCGACCTGCAGGAAAAACCTGTCGTCCTGTCCAACAACGACGGCTGCGCAGTCGCCCGCTGCCCCTGAGCCAACAGCTGGTGCCCCTGCAGGCAACGCTGTTTTTGGTTTGCGATCGCAAAATCACAGCCTTCTTTGCTAACCCCTCCCGGCGCTGCACGCTCTACTGAAGCAAAATTCCAACGCTGAAGGTCTTAACGACAGCCGCGCCGGTGGTTCAAGGCGATTCGGGCGCAAACGAGACCGTACAGCACCCCAAATTGATTCCCTCACCCAGGGGCGGTCGCAGGTTGGGGGCCAGCTGATAGAGGACCGCCTTGCCATCCCGGCTGGCCTCGACAAAACCCTGCTGCCGCAGCACCTGCAGATGGTGAGAGAGCAGGCTCTGCTCGATCATAAGGCTGGCGTTTATCTCCCAAACGTGTTTGGGACCGGCAAAGAGCAGCCTCAGAATAGCCAGGCGATGGGCCTCAGCTAAAATCTTGAGCCGCTGAGCACAGTACACGTCTCTGGCAGGGGGAGAATCGGCCATGGCAATCTATTTTTCTCAGGAAATTTTAAGCTGCCGATTACTTGAATCGGGATTCATATTAACTACAATACCCAGAGCTTCTGCCGTGTTCTGTTAGGGCCTTGTCTTCTTCCACCTTACTTAATCTAGGTCAGCTGCGAGAGGTGCTGCGATCGCACCTGCAAACTCGCCAGCTCCTAGGCGATGGCGATACTTTGGAGCTGCTAGCCCACGGAGAAGCCAACGTCATTTTCCGGCTAAACCACGACCGACTGGTGCGGGTGGCGGTCAACACTCCCAACCAGCGCTTCAAAGGCGACTTTAGCCGCGTCACCGAATTTGAGCAAACTATTTTGCGCTATCTCCTAGGGACCAACCTGGGTCACACGCTGCTAGACGAGAAGCTCAAACCGACCAGCGACTTTCCCTACACCTATCTCATCACCAACTACATTCCCGGCGTGCCGCTGGACTACAGCCGCAAGCACCTCCAGAAGTGCGCTGTAACCCTGGCGCGCCTGCATCGGCTGCCTTTGCAGCCTGGCTATGAACCGGTTCCCCAGCGCCTGCCCCAGGTGCAGCGGGTCACTCATCCCCTGACGCTGTTTTTTCAAGAATCGCAGGACTACGCCCAGCCCTACCTAGACTCTCCCGAGGCCGATCCTGAGATCGTTCAAATGCTGGACTCGGTGCTGACCAAAGCGCATGAGCGGCTGGCCGCAGAGCCCCTACTCTTTGAGTACGCCCACCTGGGTTTGGTACACAGCGACCATACCTACGAAAACTGGGTGGTGGGCGATGCCCAAGCCTACCTGATTGACTGGGAATGGGCCGAAATTGGCTCTCCTGCCGGAGATTTAGGCCATTTTCTCTCGCCGGTAACGATTCGCCGCCGCCAGAACTACGCGATGCCTGATGAGGACAAGCAGTGCTTCCTCAATGCCTACTACCAGGCTCTGGAGAACGCCGACCTGGCTGAGAAGATAAGGGTTCACTTTGCGGTCTTTGGGGCATTTCCGGCGGTGCGATCGCTCTGCTGGACAGCGGGTTACTGGGTCACCGCTCGCCGCTGGTACGCAGGCTCCACCGAAGAGAGCGCCAGCGCCGCCGCTCGGATAGTGAGGCTGCAGGAGAGCCAGCGGCAGTTTCCCCAAATGTGGGCGCAGGTGATGGCGCTGCTGGAGGCCCCGTTGCCATGACGCTGGCTCAATCCTCTCAGCAAGCAGGGCGCACCCTGGTAGGCCGAGTGCGGCTGGCCTGCTCGGATATTCCATGGCGGGCGTACCTGCTGGTGCTGCCCGCCTTCAGCATTATCGCTGTGCTGTTTGGGGGCGGACTGATTCTGGCTTTCCTCCAGAGCGTGGGGCTGCTGGGGATACTTACCGATGGCACCTTCTCGCTGGAGGCGTATCAGATTGCCTTGAGCAGCAGGGCCTTTTGGCAGTCCCTGGGATTGAGTCTGTACATCGCCTTCACGGCGACCGCCCTATCTACTCTGCTCAGCATCGGTTTGGCGCTGCTGCTGCAAGGAGCCGGGCGGTGGGCCAGCTTTGCCTGCCAGCTCACGCTGCCGATTCCGCACCTGGTGGGCATCGCCGGAATCCTGCTGCTGCTCTCGCCCAGCGGCCTGCTGTCGCGGGTGCTGGTTAGTTTGGGCTGGATCAGTTCCGACCAGGACTTTCCCCTGCTGGTAAACGACGCTGCCAATATCGGGGTCATGCTTCATTTCCTGTGGAAAGAAATTCCCTTTATGACCCTGATTTTGCTAGCGGTGCTGCGGGGCATTCGCCCTGAGTACGGCATGCAGGCGCGAGCGCTGGGGGCAAGCCCCTGGCAGTGCTTCTGGCATGTGACTTTGCCGCTGCTGCGGTCGGGCATTGTTTCGGCCAGTTTGATTGTCTTTGGCTTTATTTTTGGCGCGTTTGAAGTGCCTTTTCTGCTAGGGTCAACCTCTCCGAAAACCCTGCCAATCCTGGTCTACCAGGCCTTTACCAATATCGATCTGGCCCAGCGCTCGGTTGCGATCGCGCTGGGCCTCGTCCTTTCGGGTATCTCGGTTAGCCTAATTGCCCTGTACCTGTGGCTGGGCTCTGGCAAGCCCTTTCGCCGCCGCACCTTTAGGAGGCAACCATGACCCGTAAAGTCGCGCTGGCACTGATCATCGCGGTGCTATTTTTGCCGTTTTTGCCCCTGCTGATCTGGTCGTTTGCCAGGGGCTGGTACTTCCCGCAGCTGCTGCCCAACCAGTGGACGCTGGAGCACTGGCAAGCCATCTTTGCCGCCAGCACCCGAGTCGGCCAGGGCTTTTTTCAAAGCCTGGTGATCGCGGCTCTCTCCACCGCCTTTGCCCTACTGGTAGGGCTACCCGCTGGGCGCGCTCTGGGACTGCTGGAGTTTCCGGGCAAAGGCGCCATCAAGCTGTTTTTGCTGCTGCCGATTATTGTTTCGCCGCTGGCCACGCTGATGGGTATTCAGTTTGTGCTGATTCGCCTGGGGCTCAACGGTACCCTGCTGGGGGTCGTGCTGGTGCATTTGCTGCCGACCATTCCCTACATGACGCTGGTGCTCAGCAGCGTTTACAGCAATTTCGACACCGGCTATGAGGCCCAGGCCCGCTCTCTGGGAGCCTC
>DATNQE010000315.1:0-5087 GCA_036702895.1 Trichocoleus sp.
GCGGTCAGGGAGAAACTCTAGATGGCGGCTGCCTTCATTGAGCATGGGCTCTACCGTAAACACCATGCCTGGGCGCAGCTTCACTCCAATGCCAGGTTTACCGTAATGGGGGATCTGCGGCTCAGTGTGAAACTGCCTGCCGACGCCGTGACCCACCATTTCCTCCACTACTGAGAAGCCCTGGGACTCTGCATAAGCCTGAATGGCAGCGCCGATATCGCCCGTTTTGCCGCCGGGTCGGATGGCTGCAATGCCCCGCATCATTGCTTCGTGGGTAACGTCCACCAGCTTTTGAGCGGCTGCAAGCGGAGTGCCTACGCAAAAGGTGCGAGAGGTATCGCCGTGGTAGCCGTTGAGCCGAGGTGTAACGTCGATGTTGATAATGTCCCCGGCTTTAAGGATTTGCCTGGCACTCGGGATGCCGTGGCAAACGACTTCGTTAACGCTGGTGCAGATCGAGCCAGGAAAGGGGGGGTGGCCAGGAGGCGTGTAGCCCAGCTGAGCGCTAACGGCGCCATGGGCTTGAGTCCAACGCTCGGCCTCATCATTGATCTCCTGAGTGCTAATGCCTGGCCTCACCATCTGCCCCAAGTGATTAAGTAATTGGGACGCTAATCGCCCTACCTGCCGCATTTTGTCGAGCTCTCTGGCTGAAAGCAGGACGATGCCCTTGGTAGCTTGTGCCTTCACAGACTCCCTACTCGAAAACACTGTGGGTTGATTCACCGCTCGATCCTCGCTAACGCCGTTGCTGGCTCATGCTAGCACAGCATGGCATAGCAAGACACAGGCTAGGCTAATCCCGGTATCCTGGGGAAAAGCGCAGAACACAGGGCAGGTGCCAGATGGGTGGAAGGACAGATCTTGATCGGGTAGTGGCTTATGTTCCTGCTGACCGCAAGAAAGAGCTGGAAAAATGGGCGGAGTCTGAGGAGCGATCAGTATCGTGGTTGGTCGCCAAGCTGATTGATAAGGCACTGCAGGAGCGACAGCAGCCGACCGCTGAAGCGACCAGTCAGCGCTAAGTCTCCTGCTCACGGCTAAACGGCTCGTTGACCAACAGATCCAGTACTCGCTGAGAGGGTGGCCTGTGCAAACGATTGGGCTTATTGGCGGTATGAGCTGGGAGTCGTCAATTGAGTACTACCGCATCCTCAACCAAACGGCGAAAGCTCGGCTGGGTGGGCTCCACTCGGCCAAAAGCATAATATACTCTGTTGACTTTGCAGACATAGAGGCTTTGCAGCATCAGGGGCGCTGGCAGGAGGCGGCCGCTCAGATGGTCGCCGCAGCGCAGAGCCTAGAGCGGGCTGGGGCTGACTTTGTGGTGCTCTGCACCAACACGATGCACAAGCTGGCGGATGAGATTCAAAGCAGCATTGGCATTCCGTTCCTGCACATTGCTGATGCTACTGCAGACGCAGTTCGCCGCTGTGGTTTGCAGCGAATCGGCCTGCTGGGCACCCGCTTCACGATGGAGGAAGACTTTTACAAGGGTCGGCTTGCCGATAAGCACGGTCTAGACGTGATTGTGCCGGAGCCGGAGCAGCGAGCGGTGATCCACCGGATCATTTACGAGGAGCTATGTCTGGGCATTATTCAGCCGCAGTCAAAAGCGCTCTACATCGGCATCATGAACGATTTGGTTGCGGTAGGGGCAGAGGGCATTATTTTAGGCTGCACTGAAATTGAACTGCTGATTCAGCCGGAGGATGCAGCAGTTCCCCTCTTTGCCACCACCAAAATTCACGCAGAAGCCGCTGTTGACAGGGCTATTGCGGGTTCTATGTAGCATTATTTTTCTTTGGCGCTGTTTGTCGGTGCTATAGAGATAGGCAGTTCTCAGCAGCTCTAAGCAGTTCTAAGGGCTGCCGACCTGAACTTTACGGCTCAAACGGCTTATGAGTATTGCATTTTGGTGCATTCTAGCGGTGCTGCTGGCGCCCTATATCCTCTCTGTGTTGGCGCGTTCCCAAGTTTCTCGCCCTGACTACGTGGGTGACCCCCGAGCCTACAGCGAAGGTCTTACCGGGTGGCATCGGCGTGCCCACTTGGCCCATCTCAACGCTTTTGAGGCGACGCCAGCGATCATTGCTGGCGTGATGGTGGCAGAATTTGCCCAAGCTCCGCGAGGCTATATTGATGCGCTGGCTGTAGCATTTGTTGGGTTTAGAGCCCTACACGCAGTCTGTTACCTGGCAGATAAGCCTATGTGGCGCAGCCACGCTTGGCGCATGGGGATTCTTTGCGTGATTGCTCTATTTGTCGCGGCTACGCTCTACGGCAGCAGCCCTGAATAAGGCTCTACCTGGGCCCGACTCTAGAAAGCCGGGTTTAGGGGCATCAACCTTGGGAGGGATAGTATGCCTGCGGAAGTCAGATTTAATAGGAGAAGCCAAACTGGCTTGCTGTACGTATTTCAATGAAGCGTGACGAAGTAAGGGAAATTAACCTGGCTTGGAATGAAGCACCTAAACATACGGGCGAGCTGTCGCTTACTAAGGGCGCCTGGCAACTGCTCGAGCAGCAGGCCCAAGCATCAGGAATTTCTTGCTCGGAGCTTGTGGAGCGCTACGCTCGGTACTTTGATAAACATCCTGAGCCAGCACCATCAAAGCGATCCTTCACGCCGGCTGCCGGGCCGTTACCAGAGCAATCTATTAGTAATCCTGCGCTGCTCAGCCTGCTGTTGGAGCAGCAGACCCAGACCCAAAGCCGGGAGTATCAGTGGCTAGAGTCGGTACTTGATCTGCTGCCTACGCCGCTGATCTTGGTTGATCCGCAGGAAAAGCGGGTTACCTTCTCAAATCAGGCGGCCAACAGAATTGCAGGGGTTGATCTGGCTCAAGATATCGGAGCTACCTACAACGCTAACTACCACTGCACCGATATCAACGGCCAGCTTATTCCGCCGGACCAACTCCCCGCAGTACGAGCGGCTTTGGGGGAGAAGATTCAGGGGGTGGAAATTAACTGGCACACCCCAGTTGGCGACTTTCCACTCTTGGTCTACGCCGACACGCTGCCTGCGATGCACGATCGCGGCCAAACCAGTATTGTTCTATTTCAGGACATTAGCGATCGCAAACAGCTAGAAGATCAGCTCAGGGAAAGCCAGCGCTTTTCCCGGCAGGTCGCCGATGCCGTTCCCGGCGTGCTGTACGTCTACGACCTGATTGAGCAGCGCAACGTCTACGCCAACCGCCAGATAGGGGAGGTGCTCGGCTACACTGTTGAGCAAATTCAGGCGATGGGCAATCAGCTGTTTCCAGCGCTCATGCACCCAGACGATTTGGCGACTCTAGGGGCTCATATGGAGCGGTTCTACCGGGCCAAGTCGGGCGAGTTGATTGAGCGGGAGTATCGGATGCGCCACGTCGACGGCTCCTGGCGCTGGCTGTGGAGCCGCGACCTTGTCTTCACCCGCACTGAAACGGGAGCCCCCCGCCAGGTAATTGGCATCTCCCACGATATTACTGACCGTAAAGAGGCCGAAATTGCTGCTAAGCATGCGGCCGATCGCACTAATCGACTGCAGAGCATTACGGCAGCGCTTTCCGAAGCGCTCACCCCGGTTGATGTAGCCACGACCATCGTAGAACAAGCTCTAGCGGCCCTGGGCGCCTGTCGGGGCATGATTGCAACGCTCAAGGCGGGTGGCAAGGAGCTTGAACTCATCCATTTCATGGGCTACGCCGCCAATATCATGGCGGATTGGCAATGCTTCCCGGTAACGGCTGACGTACCGATTGCCCACGTGGTGCGATCGCAAAGCCCCTTGTTTATCCAGTCTCTGGAGGACATGCTGACCGCCTACCCCCGGCTTGCTTCTTTAAGGGAGAGCCTTCCATCCGGTGCGATCGCAATCGTTCCCCTGATTGCTGAAGGCGCGGTACTCGGCGCCCTAGTCGTTGGCTTTACAGAAGCTCACCAGATTAATGAAGCCGACCAAGAATTCATTCTGACGTTGGCCCGCCAGTGTGCTCAAGCAATCCGCAGAGCTCATCTCTATCAGGCAGAGCAGGCCGCCCGAAAAGTTGCAGAAGCCAGTGAGCAGCGCTTCCGATTCTTGGCAGAATCAATTCCTCAAATGGTTTGGGTAGCCCAACCCAACGGATTCACAGAGTATTACAACCAGCGCTGGTTTGACTACACCGGCTTGACCCTAGAGGAGAGCCAAAACGCCAACGGCAGTTTTCGGCACCCAGAGGATAATGAAGACTTCATCGCGGCCTGGATCAAAGCGGTGACCAACAAAGGGCCGTTTCAGGCTGAGCAGCGTATTCGGCGGGTTGACGGCACCTACCGATGGCACCTGAGCCGTGCCTACCCGCTGCTGGATGAGAACGGCGAAATTCTAAAGTGGTTTGGCTCCTGCACCGATATTGACGATTGGAAACGGCTATACCAGCAGGCAGAACAGGCACGTCAGCAGGCTGAGGAAAACGCGGCGCGAACGGCTCGGCTGCAAGCAGTGACGGCAGCGCTTTCAGAGTCGCTGACGCCAGTTCAGGTGGCAGAAGTGATTGCTCAGCAGACCGTCGCCGTGCTCAGCGCCGCTGGCGTGCTGGTGGCGCTGCTAACCCCGCAGAAAGATGAGCTAGAAATTGTTCACTACCTGGGAGACGAACCAGACATTGCCCCAGAATGGCGGCGCTTCCCGCTCTCCTTAGCCACGCCTTTGAGTGATGCTGTCCGCACTCGGCAGCCGATGTGGGAATCCACCCTAGAAGAGCGTATCGCCCAATATCCCCATCTCGCTAATGCCTATACAACTGTAAAATATCCCGCCTGGATTTCCCTGCCGCTAGTTGTTGAGGGGCAGGCCTTAGGGGGCATGACGATTACGTTCAAAGAGTTTCCGCAGCTCAGGCCAGAGGATCGGGCCTTAATACTTTCCCTTACCCAGCAGTGTGCTCAAGCCATTGCCCGTGCCCAACTCTACGAAGCAGAACAGCAAGCCCGATCCGAAGCAGAAGCCGCAAATCGGATGAAAGATGAGTTTCTAGCGGTGCTATCCCACGAACTGCGCACGCCAATGAATCCCATCTTAGGCTGGTCAAAACTGCTGAGGCAGGGGAATTTGA
>DATNQE010000178.1:0-2522 GCA_036702895.1 Trichocoleus sp.
TTATCCAGCAGCAGGCCGAACTGCTGGAGCTGACCAACGAAGCTATTTTTGTGCGGGACCGGCAGGGCGCAATCACCTACTGGAACCGGGGAGCCGAAACGCTCTACGGCTGGTCCCGGCAGGAGGCTACCGGGCAGGTGACCCACAGCCTGCTGCAGACCCACGGCACCTGGAACCCTGACCTTAGCCTCGATGCTCTGGTGCAGCAGCGGGGGGACTGGCAGGGCGAATTGACCCAAACTTGTAAAAATGGTGAGCAGATTATCGTGGAGAGCCGCCAGGTGCTGATCCGCGATGACCGGGGTGCACCCACGGGATTTTTAGAGGTTAATCGCGACATCACCGAGCGCAAGCAGAGCCAGCGGGTGCAGCAGCAGCTCGCCACCATTGTAGAAAACAGTCCTGACTTAATCGCCACGGCTGCGATGGATGGGTATCTGTGCTACCTCAATCCGGCAGGACGGGCCTTGGTGGGTTTGGGGCCAGAGAACCGGGTTGACCAACTCCACAACAGCCAATTTCACCCGCTAGAAGTTCAAGATCGTTTGCGTTCCCTCATGGCTGCTCTAATGGAGCACGGCGTTTGGCGGGGGGAAATGGTGCTGCGATACTGGCAGAGCGATGAGCCGATTCCGGTGTATCAGACGGCCTTTGTCATTCGCGATCGCAATACCCAGCAGCCGCTAAACATTGCCACCGTAATCCGCGATATTCGCGATCGCAAGCGCTCCGAAGAAGCCCTGCGCGAGAGCGAGGAGCGCTTTCGCCGGGCCATCCTTGAAGCGCCGCTGCCGGTTATGCTGCACGCCGAAGACGGTGAAGTACTGCAGGTCAACCACGCCTGGTGCGACCTCACCGGCTACAGGCCAGAGGATCTGCGAACCACCGCAGATTGGTCTGAGAGAGCCTACGGCAGCCGTAAAGAGAGAGTCGATGCCGACATCGAGCGCCTGCACCACTTGGAGCAGCGGGTAGCAGAAGGTGAGTACTGGGTGCAAACCCGTTTTGGCGAAAACCGCATTTGGGATTTTTTCTCAGCGCCGCTGGGCAGCTTGCCCGACGGCCGTAGTTTGGTGATCAGCACAGCAATTGATGTCACTGAGCGGCGACAGGCCGAGGCCGAACTGCAGCAGCTCAATGCCACCCTGGAGCAGCGAGTCGAGGAGCGTACTGCTCAACTCCAGGAGACCAATCGCGATTTGGAGGCGTTTTCCTACACGGTCGCCCACGACCTGCGTGCGCCACTGCGCGGTATTCAGGGGTTTGCCCAAGCGCTGGTAGAGGACTACGGCGAGCAGCTAGACGACACGGCCCGGCAATACATCCAGGCCATCTTCGACGGCACCCACCGGATGAACGATCTAGTGCGCGACCTGCTCGCATACAGTCGCCTGAGCCGCGAGCAGGTGCGCCTTGCTCGCGTGCAGCTTGGGGCTGTTGTGGCAGCCGCCCAGGCCCAGCTAGAGGCCGACCTGCAGCCATGCCAGGCCGAACTGACGGTGGCAGCAGACCTGCCCTGCGTCATTGGGCAGCAGGCAATTTTAGTGCAGATGATGGCTAATCTGCTCTCCAACGCTGTTAAGTTTGTAGCACCAGAGCAGCGACCCAAAGTGCGGGTATGGGTGGAGAACTGCATCGCCTCAGATACCGATGCAGAGAGTTCGCATAACGACAGCCAGCGAAACCTCTCTACGCCCATGGCTCAGAGGGTGCGCCTATGGGTCGAAGACAACGGCATTGGGATTGCGCCAGAGTATCAGGAGCAGGTGTTTGGCGTATTTGAGCGGCTCCACAGCAGAGACGCCTATCCCGGTACAGGTATCGGTCTGGCCATTGTCAGAAAGGGGGCCGAGCGCCTAAACGGGCGCGCTGGAGTAGAGTCTGTGCCGGGGCGGGGCAGTCGGTTTTGGATCGAGCTACAAAGGGCCGCATGAACAGGTTAAATCAAGCCACGATCTTACTTGTCGAAGACGATCCTGGCGATGTTTTTAGAATTCAACGAGCCTTTAACAAGGCCAACGCTATCGCTCCCCTAGAGGTCGTTACTGATGGTGAGCAGGCCATTCACTACCTCCAGGGCCAGGGTGTTTACCAGGATCGCGATCGCTACCCATTGCCGGTGCTGATGCTACTAGACCTCAAGCTGCCGCGCTACTCAGGGTTTGAGGTTTTGAGCTGGCTGCGGGAGAAGTCAGACTTGAGGCACCTGCCGGTGGTAGTGCTTACTTCATCGGAGTACCAGGCTGATATTGACCGGGCTTATGCCCTAGGGGCCAATTCCTACTTAGCAAAGCCGCCTGACACCGATACTTTGCTAGAAATGGTCAAAGCAGTAGGCCTGTTTTGGCTCATTTTTAATCGGCCGCCCTTGATGGGAAGTAGTTAGGCCTGAGGTGAGAACTATCAGAGATTCGGTATCTACAAGAAAGGGACTATGTGTGAAAAAACAACGGTATTAGTCGTCGAAGATGAAGCGTCTGATCTGTTTCCCTTAAAGCGTGCCTTTCAGCAGCTCCACGAGG
>DATNQE010000332.1:0-7477 GCA_036702895.1 Trichocoleus sp.
TAAGAACAGTGCGCCGCAGGTGGGGCGGCATCTGGCTGTGCAGGGTGGCGGCGGGCAGGTTGTGCTGCCGCAGTTCCTCAACCTGGTTTTCCATTAGCGCCACTAGCGGGGAAATCACCAGCGTCAGACCCGTTTGCAGCAGCGCCGGAAGCTGGAAACAGATGGACTTGCCTCCGCCCGTCGGCATCACCACCAGGGTGTCCCGCTGTTCTAGCAACGCTTTAATAATGTCATCCTGGGGCGGGCGAAACCCGGAGTAGCCCCAGATGCGCTGAAACTCGCTGAGCACCTGCTCCCAGGTAACGGGCGGTGAAGATGGCACCATGCTAGACCCTGATCGGTAGGATCAGCGTGCCCAAAAATCAAGAGGAGCCCATTACGGACTCCTCTTGATTGGAAGTTAAAGGTTAACCAGAAATTAGCTCAAGATTTAGGCACAGCCTTAATCAAACAGCAGGGGGAAGTTGTAGCCAACACCCAAGACAATACCCAGACCAAACCCGTCGGTTACCCGGACGAGGGAAGTCGCATTGAGGGTGAACTGAGGGGAAATGGGAACATCGATACCCGCATTCAGCAGAAGCCCCACGCCGCCCTTGGTGGGAACGTCAACGCCAGCACCCACGTAGGGCTGGAAGGCAACCCCTCTCAGGGTAGTGGTGTTGAAGTTGTAGGTGACAGGAATGGGGAAGGACACGCCGTCCTCGGTGATGATAGCCGCAGGGCGCACTGAGAAGCGGGGGCTGAGGGAGAACTTACTGATCACCGCAAAGCCAAAGTCGCTCAGGGGGCTGTCATCGCCAATCCCCAGGTTGCCGCCTACACCAATATAGGCAGGGGAAACACCTTGGACAGTGGTGGTGGTGATTTGAGCCAGAAAGTCATTGTCTGTTTCGGGCGCAGTTTGCACGGAGTCAAACTCCATGCTCTCAGTCATAGAAGCTGGAGCAGCCGCTTCGGGCTCCATCAGCATATCGGCAGAGGTTTCAGCCTCAGCGGTGCCTTCAACGGATTCAGCAGCATCGGTCTCAACTTCAGCTTCCATAGACGCTGGCTCCATAGCCTCAGCTTCCATAGCTTCTGACTCCATGGCTTCAGCTTCTATGGCTTCGGGCTCCATGACAGCCTCATCCATCATTTCTTCTGCCGCAGCGTCCTCGGTCTCTACCATGACGGCTTCGGCCGGGGCCATTTCGGCAGTTGCTTCAGTCTCGTTGGCAAAAGCAGGCAGGGCTCCACCCAAAGCTGCAGTTGCAGCCAAGCCCAGCAACAATGAGACACGTTTGGTATGTGTCATGTTTACGTTCACTCCTCAAGTTTTAACTGTGTTTATTTCTACGTGGAGCAGTCACACAGGGAACTTCCACACGTAAAACACCAACTCGTTCAAACCACTGATTTAAACAATTGGTTCAAGCCAGGATCGAAGCCAGGCGTTAATGCCACAAACACCGACCCAAACACACGAGAACCTCACACTCGATTAACTGTATAAAATTGTTCGGGATTCTACCACCCCTCTTTTGGTATCCGCTGGCAAATTCGGACAGGGATGAGCCGTTTTGAACGATTTCAAGAGTTGGAGCCGAGTTTATTGCGACCCGGCTCAGCTGGCAATTGAACTTTTGGAGGATTTCGGAAGGCTTAAGTTACTGATAGTTCAGCGCAATGTATCGCAGACATCCAAAGAGCGTTAGCCTGTCAAGAAGCCATAGCTTTGAAGATAGCTTCAGACACCCACGGCAGAATCGCTTCGCTACCGCTATGGGCCCGTCCTTCAGTAAATACGATCAGTAGATAGGGATTCATATTAGGCGCTTCAATGTAGGCAGCATCGTGACGCACCTGGCTGGTAAGACCCGCCTTAGACCATACTCGAGTATTCTGAGGCAGCCCGCCCCCCAAAAAGCCCGTCACCTGATTTTCAGGATCGGCTGCGAGGTCTTCCGGCTTGAGGCTGCGCTGCATCAGGGCCATCATGACTTGCGATCGCGCCGCCGACACCGACACACCCCCTACAATGCTGTGCAGCAGTCGCGCCGTGGCCTCGGTGGTGAGCATGTTGCGGTTTTCGTAGAGCGGCCCCAAAAAAGCCCGCTCGCGGCCGTAGGGACCGTCACACCAGGTTTTTTGGTTGATGTTGACCGTAGCCAGCTCCGGCCACTGCAGCGACTGGAAGTAGCGGTTGACGATATTGCGCTGCTGCTGCCAAGTCTGAAACGGGCCGTCGGGCAGCTCTGGGCCACTGGTCGTGCCGGTGAGCACGTCTACGACCAGGCCAGTCGCGTCGTTGCTAGAGTCCACAATCATGTCGCGGGCTGCCCGCTCTAGCTCACTCGACGGCGGAATCATACCCTGCTCTAGCCATTCGTGCATGGCGACCAGGTAAAACAGCTTGACCACGCTGGCCGGATAAATGCGCTCAACGCCCCGGTAGCTGGCGCCCCTAGGCTGCTGCTGCCAAAACGCCTCCGGGCTAAGGGCTCCGCCCGTATTCACGGCATAGGGAGGGTCGTAAACCACCCAGGTGGCGGCAATCTGGTTTTGCGCCAGGGTTGGGAACTGCGCCCAGGTGCTCTCTAAAACGGTTTTGAGCGTTTGATCCAGGTCGGCGTCGGCCTTAAAAAACGTCATTGCAGGCTGGCTCTCTAAAGATGCTGTGGAGGGTGATGCTTGGGAGGGCGTTCTTAGCCCAGCATAGGATGCGGCTATCCCTGCTAGACCGACTGACCGAATAAAAACTCGCCTGCTAATTCCCACGGTCCACCTTGGTAGTGCCACAGCAGCAGCCCCTCGCCCTGACCCGCCAGCGGCTGCCACGTCTCTAGCATCTGGTTATAGAGCGCTCTGGCCTCCTGGGAAGTTACCTTGTTTTGAATCGTCACGTGGGGGCGCAAGCTCCGGCGGTCTTGGTTGGTGAGCCAGGGGTGCCAGTGCTCAGAGAGCATCTGCCGGATTGGCATCAGTTCAGGGCAGTGCACCTCAATCGCCACGCCGTTGCCCAAAAAGCGCAGCTCGGGCAGAGCCAGGGGCAGCGCTAGGGCATGGGCGCAGACGTACTGCAAAGTCTGCCGAATCTCATCTATATGATCCCCGGGCAGTGCGTGAAAGAGGGTAACGTGGGCGGGCAAAAAGTTGCGCTCTGGGGGAAAATGCTTCTGTCGCAGATCGTTTAGCTGCTCAAAGGTAGACGCATCCAGCTTGAGCGTGAGCACAAGAGGGGCACTGGGATCGGTTGCTGGGTCGGGTTCTGGGCCGGGTTCTAGGGCCATTTCTGGGGCCATTTCTGGGGCTGCTTCTGGAGCCGCTTCGGCAGCAGGATCGGGGCCTAGTGCTGGAATTGAATCTGTGGGTAGCTCTGGCATCGGACTAACTCAGACTAAGATCGGGGTTTAGATAGGCATCGGTGCGATCGGTCAGGATCAGATCGCTCAAGATCAATGAGGGCACCGTGCCTTCTGCAGGCATCCTAAAACCGATTGGGGCAAGCTGCCCTGAGTCCTGCCGGTTTTACCCCCTTTTATGCCCCTCGATTGCGGGAGAACCGAACTGAGGTGTGGCTCACAAAACTTGCAATCATCGCAGACAATAGAAAATTGAGTGACACAGGCAAGCGGAACCGAATGCGTTATCTAATCACCAGCGCCCTCCCCTACATCAACGGCATCAAACACCTGGGCAACCTGGTCGGCTCCATGCTGCCCGCCGATGTCTATGCCCGCTTCCTGCGCCAGCAGGGCGAATCCGTTCTCTACGTGTGCGGCACCGATGAACACGGCACTCCGGCCGAACTGGCTGCTCTGGAAGAAGGGTTGGCCGTGGCCGACTACTGCCAGCGCCAGTACGAGCGCCAAAAAGATGTCTACAGCCGCTTCGGCCTCTCCTTTGACTACTTTGGCCGCACCTCCTCTCAAGAAAACCACGATCTGACCCAGCACTTTTACCAGCGCCTCGACGAAAACGGCTTTATTGAGGAGCGAGAGATCAGCCAGATGTATTCTCTGGCCGATGAGCGGTTTTTGCCCGATCGCTACGTCGTCGGCACCTGCCCCAAGTGCGGCTACACCGCTGCTCGGGGCGACCAGTGCGAAAACTGCACCTCTGTCCTCAACCCTACCGATTTGCTGGAGCCGCGCTCGGCCATCTCCGGCAGCACCGACCTGGAGGTGCGCCAGAGCAAGCACCTGTTTTTGCGGCTCGATTCGCTCAGCGATCGCGTGCGCGAGTGGGTCGAGAGCCACCCCGACTGGCCGGTGCTCACCAAATCTATTGCCCTCAAGTGGCTCAACGAAGGCCTGCAAAGCCGAGGCATTACCCGCGACCTGAGCTGGGGTATTGCCGTGCCCAGACCAGGCTTTGAAACCAAGGTCTTCTACGTTTGGTTTGATGCACCCATTGGCTACCTGGCTGCCACCAAAGCTTGGGGCAACGCCACGGGCAAAAACTGGCTGGAGTGGTGGCAGCCCAGCGACAGCGAGGAAGTGCGCTACGTCCAGTTCATGGCCAAAGACAACCTACCCTTCCACACCATCATGTGGCCCGCCATGATCCTGGGCACCGAAGACCCCTGGAAGATGGCCGACTACATCAAGGGCTTTAACTGGCTCAACTACTACGGCGGCAAGTTTTCCACCAGCTCCAAGCGGGGCATCTTCCTCGACCAGGCGCTAGAGGTGCTGCCCGCCGACTACTGGCGCTACACGCTGATGGCCACCGCCCCCGAATCGTCTGACTCTAGCTTCACCTGGGAGCAGCTGCAGACCAAGGTGAACAAGGAGCTGGCCGACACCCTGGGCAACTTCATCAACCGCATCCTCAAGTTCTCCGCCTCCCGCTTTGGCAACCAAATCCCCACGGGCGGCACTCCGGGCGAGGCCGAGCAGCAGCTCGAGGCCGACTGCCAAAAGTGGGTGGGCACCATCCAGGAGCACCTGGAGAACATGGAGTTTCGCAAGGCCACCGAAGCCCTGTGCGCGCTTTGGACCGTGGGCAACCAGTACATCGACGTGCAGGCCCCCTGGAGCCTGTTCAAGACCGATAAAGAGCAGGCGGGCATGGTGATTCGCACCTGCATCCACCTGATTCGCACCTACGCCATCGTCTCGTCGCCGTTTATCCCCTTCACCGTGGATCAGATCTTCGAGGCGCTGCACCTGCCCGAGGCCGACCGTCACTGCCCCTTTGCCAAAGCCGTTGACTTCGCTGCCCTGCCCGAAGGTCACGCCTTTGACGTGCCCCCGCCGCTGTTCCAAAAGCTCGATGATGAGCGGATTGAGGAGTTGCGATCGCAGTTCGGTGGCGAGTGATTTAGCGTAAGAAGCAGGGGAGCAGAGGAGCGTCAGTCCTTGCTCCCCTGCTCCCCCTCTCCCCTACTCATGACTCCTCTAGAAACCCCCCGACTCACCCTCCGCCCTATTGCCGAGCGTGAGATCGACACTCTCCACGCCGTCTTTACCGATCCCTTTGTGCGTCGGTATCTGTGCGACGACCAGGTTCTGTCTCGGCAGCAGACTGAGGAAATGCTGGCCCAAAGCCAAAAAACCTTTGCCGAAGAGGGCTTTGGCCTTTGGTGGATCGGGCTTAAGGCCCATCCCACCCCTATCGGTTTTACCGGCTGTGGTACTTCTTCGAGGAACTTCAGCCGCAGCTAGCCTACGCCCTGCTGTCGGCGTTCACCGGACAAGGCTATGCCACCGAAGCTGCAGAGCGCATCGTTCGCTACGTCTTTGAGCAGTTGGGCTACAACTACCTCTTAGCAAGCTGTGACAAGCCCAATCTCAATTCCCAAAGAGTTGCTCAAAGGCTTGGCATGACCTGGGCCGAAGAGCGGCTTGAAAACGGCAATCCCATCGTCTTCTTTAGGCTTGAGAAAGGGCGCTAGCGTTTAGCCACATCTATTGTTAATTTGGGCTGCTTTCTGCGGGTTGGTAAACGGGCGTCTCCCCTGTCCAACGCCCAGCTGTACCCGTCTGCGCACTAGGTGAAGCCGCCGTAGCCGCAGGCTGTGGTTGATGAGCAGGCGTAGAGGAAGGCTCTAGTAAATACCCAGCTGCTAGTGCGTGATACGCCTCGATCTGCTTCTGCTGCCAGGCTGCGTCTAGCCTCAGTTCCTCCGCCAAAATCGCTGCCACTCTGGGTGCCGCCTCACAGCTGGCGGCCGCGTCTAGCAGAAGCGATCGCGTCCGGCGAGCCAGTACATCTTCTACTGTCCGGGCCATTTCGTATCGGGCAGCCCACCGCACCTCGGCCTCCGAGTAGGGCAACTTTGGATGCAGCAGCGTCTTCGCTCCCGCAAGCTGCTCAATGGCTTCTGCATCGCTACCGTAGACATCTAGGGGAGCTGCCGTTGGGGTTTGAGTCCAGCCGTGCAGCTTCAGGTGCTCAGTGACCGAGGGCTGAGAGGGCAGACGCCCCTGGTGCAACACCCGATCCACCAGGTCCTCTCCCATTTTGCGGTACGTCGTCCACTTGCCGCCGGTGATCGTCACCAGCCCAGAGCTAGACGTGCGAATCGTGTGCTCACGCGAAATCTCAGCGGTAGATTCAGCATCATCGGCCTTAACCAGAGGACGCTGCCCTACAAAAACACTCAGCACATCGGCAGCAGTGGGGGCAGGGTTCAATTGCTGAGCTGCCGTTCGCAGAATGAAGTTAATCTCTTCCTGCAAAGGACGCGGTTCATACTCAGGTTGATCAACAGGCGTGTCGGTGGTGCCCAGCAGCACTTTACCGTGCCAGGGCACTGCAAACAGCACTCGTCCATCCTCCGTTTTAGGAATCATCATGGCGCTGTCGCCGGGCAGAAACCGCGAATCGACCACTATGTGCACACCCTGACTGGGAGAGAGCATGATTTTAGCCGCCGGATCGTCCATGCGCCGCACCGCATCGACAAAAACCCCTGTGGCGTTGACAACAACCTTGCCCCTCAGCTCCAGAGTCTCTCCGGTTTCACTATCTTGAACACATACTCCGGTGACCTTACCGTCAGTCTTGAGCAGCCCGGTGACGGGCGCGTAGTTTAGAGCTGTTCCCCCCTGATCAATAAGAGTGCACATTAGCGTGACGGCCAGGCGGGCATCGTCAAATTGACCATCGTGGTAGAGAATGCCGCCCTTGAGCCGCTCCTGCTTTAGCGTCGGCACCCGGTCTAAAGCATCTTGCTGGCTGAGAAAACGGCTATGCCCCAAACCCAAGCGCCCCGACAGCAAATCGTAGAGCTTTAGCCCAGCGCCGTAATAAAGCTGCTCCCACCACCGATAGCCAGGCACCACAAAGGACAAGTCCTTCACCAGATGCGGCGCATTCTGCCGCAGCAGGCCCCGCTCGTGCAGCGCCTCCCGCACCAGAGGCAGGTTGCCCTGAGCTAGATAGCGCACCCCGCCATGCACCAGCTTGGTAGAGCGGCTAGAGGTACCCTTAGCAAAGTCGTATTTCTCCAGCAGCAGGGTTTTGTAGCCTCGGCTAGCAGCTTCAA
>DATNQE010000341.1:0-2471 GCA_036702895.1 Trichocoleus sp.
GGATGGGCAAAGCGAAGCGTGCCCGTCACAGCATAGCTCTAAAAGATGGGCACGGGCTGTCGCCCTTTACCCATCCTACAAACCTGTTGTGGGCGTTGCGATCGCACCTATCAAGAGGTGACCTCAACAAAGGCAGCTTGAGCAAATTAAGCCTTACTAACCTGTTGTCGCGCTAAGCTTCATGGAAAGGGTAGTGATTTACCTCAACAGTTCTCAAATCACCACGAAGAAATACTGACAGAGCTTAGCGCAATAGGGTTTGCAGATATCAAACTGTTTGGCAACCGCCACCATTCCCCCAGCGACCACCGCGCCGAAAGCCGTCAACCTCCAGCGCAGTTTTTACTCTCGGTTGTGAACGTTATAGATTGCTATGGATGCGGCGATTACGTCCCAATTCGGGAAATGCAGCTCATTCTAAGCGTGCTTCTAAATCGGGGCCTAGATTCAATTAACTACGAATGCACCAGCTATCTACCCGACGAAAATCTCACCAAGGAAGAAGAAGATCAGGTTTTAGATTACCTGGCCGAGAACTACCCAGATGTAGATAGAGACCCCGCCATATACATTGGCTCTTACAGTTATGAGAGTCGGCCTTTTACACCCGTTACCAGCGAGCTAGCGGCCTTTTTACTCAAGCAGGAGCTAACAACAGCAGAATTCCTTGAGGCTGTAGCCAGCACCCAGGTGAAGGGGTATACCTACCCGCCTACAGCTTGAAATCAAAGCTCACTTCAAGCGCTAAACGCTGGGCGGCTGCACCGCTTTTTGCAGCAGGCTCAGACCAATTTCAGCAATCAGGGCCAGCACTGCTACAGGCACCGCACCAATCAGCAAAATCGAGGGGTCGTAGGCGGCAAAGCCCAGCACGATAAATGTGCCTAGGCCACCTGCTCCGACAAAAGCCGCCAGGGTAGCGCTGGCAATCACTTCAACCGCAGCCGTTTTAATACCGGCAATCACCACCGGCAGCGCGAGCGGGATTTCCACCTGCCGCAAAATGTCAGTGACCGGCATCCCCATACCCGTCGCCGCCTCACGAATGGCCGGGTCGATATTGCGAAAGGCGACATCGGTGCTAATTAGAATTGGCGGCATCACCAGCAGCGTGAGGGCCAACACCGCCGACCAAAAGCTCAGCCCAAAATAGGGAATCGCCAGAAACAGCACCGCCAGGCTGGGAATTACCCGCAGCGCGTTAAAGCCGTTGATCGTCACTGCAGAGACGGCTCTAGAGCGGGCGCTCCATAAGCCCAGCGGCAGCCCCACCAGCAGGCCCACAGCCAGCGGCAGCAGCACCAGGAGTAAATGCTGCTGCAGCGCTAGCCAAACTCTATCGAGATTCGCCAGAGCATAGGTATAGGCCGACTGAAACAGATTCATAGCAGAACGAGGATGTCTAGCCGAACCGCTGCTGGGTGAAGCGTGAACCTAATGTCCCGTTCGCCTCAGTGATCGGCTTGGTCAATGCCCTGATTATTGATCAGGTGGGCAAATTCTGCAGCCTTTTCGTCGTTGAGCAATTTCTGCGCGATCGCATCTTCCACCCAGGCTTTGAGCACAGCGTTGTCGGCTTTAGACTGCCAGCCCACCACCTGGCGCAAGGCCTGGTCAAGACTAAGGGGCAGGCGCAGTGCGATCGCATCGCCCCGTTTTTCCGCATACATACTGGCAAAGCGTCCGGCCTGCCCTCGGGGCTGGTTCAGCTTTAGATCGAGCCTGTGCGTCTGAGGTTCTAGAGCAGTTTTTTCTGTACCCCTCATTAGTACACCTGAATTATCAACCTTTAGACAGAAAGTTTACCACCAAATCCGTGTAACGCCGCAAAATCAAGCCTTTCGCATCGGTAAGCCGTACCGTGTAACGCGGGATATTTTCCGTGTAACGCGGCATACTGGATATATAGATTCTTTTCAAATTTTTGGTGGTAGCCCCGATGGCAACCCGCTCGACCATTCTCTATTCAGCCGCCGCCGTTCGGCGGATGTTGGGGTTGAGCCCATCGACCCCGGTACAGCTCCGTGAGTTTTTTAAGGTGATTTGGGTTTGGGTGCAGGGCGAGCGCCCCACCTTCATCTCCAAAGCCGAGATGAAGTCTCATTTCGTTAAGCACCGCAAAGCCGAAGCGGCCCAGCTGCAGGTGACCGACTGGCTGCGCGACCCCGGCCAGTTTACCGTGACCAACCCCGAGACTCGCTCCCGCCACCTCGTCAGCTGCCTGCGCGATCGCCTGGAGTGCGACTGCGAAGACTACCACTGGCAGACGCGCTATTTTGGCCGGGGCTGCTGCAAGCACGGCTATGCGGTGCTGCAGTACCTGGGCTTCGACTCCCTGCGGGACTATGTTGAGGAGGAGCGGCGGCAGAGCGAAGAGGAGGCCCCTCGTTCCCAGCCCAAGCCCGCCTATCCTCGCCAGCTTGACCTGCTGGCCAGCTAACGCTAACTCCCGTTAAGCAAAAAGAGGCGCT
>DATNQE010000355.1:0-8755 GCA_036702895.1 Trichocoleus sp.
TCGGTATTACCCGAAGGCGTAGGCTTGAGTGTTTCACACCTCAATTCTCAACCTATGGATAGAGTAGCTCCTCTGTCCATAGCTGAGCGATTCTGTAACAGGTTTATGTTTAACCAGCCGACCTTTACACATGAAAAACACCTCTGGCATGGGCAGAGGTGTTTTTTGTTAAACGCTGTTATCTATGTCCCACTGCCATTTTTTAACCTATGGCAGGTTCCATCGTCTGTCTATAGACAGAGGCTTTTATGAAGACCCAGTGTCTGTAGTCGTAACTGAGCCCCAAAATTGTCCGAAAGTTGTGCTAGAACAGGTGTTGAGGAATCAATCCTGGCTTAAAGCGGGCAGCCCGAAGCCCGATTGTAACAAGGTTAGCCATCTACTTGCTGCAGCAGTCAGCGCTAACTCAGTCGCTTTTTATTTGTCCCCAGAGGTGGCCCCATGGCCTGGTTTGCAAGCGTCAGACAGCAGTTTAGAATGAGCTGCTCTGGACTACATTCAAAGCTTCGTTTACACAGCGTTTCAGCTGGGCGCATGGGGCTGGCGCTGCTGTGTTTTAGTTTGGGTGCAACAGGTGCTCCAGTGCTTGCGCAGGACGCAGCTTCTGAATTTCAAAAGACGCCTGAACTTACCCCTCAATTGGCTCAAGAGCTGTCTCCGCCTATACAGGGATTAGACGGCACATACTCGTTTCTGCAGACCTTTCCAACCTCTGGCCAAATTGACTCGCCCTTTTGGGATGCTGTTGATGAATCCACGGTTTTAACGGATGAGATGATTTCCGATACCACCATGTCTATTCCCAGTCTCTGGTATAACCGCGACCAGATGCCCGGAAGGTTGGGGGGCCGCCGTCTGATCAATTCTTGGACAGCTTATCGGATGAATAATTCCGATATGGCGGTTGTGGATGTGGTAATCAATGCTCAGTATTGGAGTGTACTCAACTATTTAGAGCAGTACGGTGTGCTCAACCATTTGGGCAATTCGGCTAAGGACTATGGCTACAACCTGCGGGTTTACCGGGGCGCTATCTATAACCGTGAACTGCTGGGTCTGTATGTTTGCGACTTTTCAGCCCTTAGCCCTAGTGCAGGTTCTAGTCAGGACAGTCTGCCGTTAATAGACCGAGCGGAGCAAGTGCCCTGTAAAGCAAGTTTAGACATGTTCAGCATTCGCGGCTACCAGGGTACCTCCGATTCCCTGATAGGCGATTAGGATGTTTAGGATTGGGGCAGTTGGGCAACCCAAAATGTTGCCCTAAGATACAGCTGTCCCCTTCTTTAGGGTTCCTACTGCGTGGCTCAATTGTCTGCGATCGCAAAAGTCTTGCGCACCAGCCGGGTGTTGCTGTCGGTATATTACGCCTACATGGTTGAGTACCGAGCCGAGCTGCTGCTGTGGGTGCTATCGGGCACGTTTCCGCTAATTTTGATGGGTGTCTGGGCTCAAGCGGCGCAGTCGGGTGAGTTTGGGTTAGCCCCAGCGGAGTTTGTGCGCTACTTCCTGGCTGTCTTTATGGTGCGGCAGCTTACGGTGGTCTGGGTCGTTTGGGAGTTTGAGCGAGAGGTGGTCGAGGGTAAGCTCTCGCCCTATCTACTCCAACCCATTGATCCGGTGTGGCGGCATTTTGTCAGCCATGTATCTGAGCGTTTTGCCCGTCTGCCCTTTGCTTTCATTCTCATCGGCCTGTTTTTGCTGCTCTACCCAGAGGCGCGCTGGTGGCCATCCCCAATCAGTCTGCTGCTAGCGCTACTGGCGGTCATTCTGTCCTTTTGTCTACGCTTCGCCATGCAGTACACCTTTGCCCTGCTTGCCTTTTGGACAGAGCGAGCGAGCGCCATTGAGCAATTTTGGTTTTTGATCTACACCTTTCTATCCGGCATGATCGCGCCCCTGGAGCTGTTCCCTGAGGGGATGCAGCAATTCGTGCTGTGGACCCCCTTTCCCTACCTAATTTATTTTCCGGCGACCCTGCTGATGGGCCAACCAACCAACGTTGCTCAGGGCTTTGCCGCCACGATAGTGTGGACCCTGCTGTTTATAGGGATTAACCGGTGGCTGTGGCGACTGGGTCTTAAGCAGTATTCGGGCATGGGGGCTTAGCTAGAACATTTATGCAGCGCTACTTTCAAGTCTTAAAGCTATTTTGGGGAACAGCCGTAGAAGCAGAGTTAGAGTACCGTCTCAACTTTTTAGTGGCGGCGCTCAGCAGCTTGGGCAGTCTAGCTGGCAGCATCTTTAGTCTGTTTCTCTTTTACCGCACAGGGTATGAGTTCCAGGGCTGGTCATGGGCTGAGGCGCTGATGGTGCTGGGGGTCTTTACCTGGCTGCAGGGCTTTTCCTCGACCTTTTTGGTGCCTAACCTCAATAAAATCGTTACCCAGGTGCAGGAGGGCACCCTCGATTTTGTCCTGCTTAAGCCCATTAGCTCCCAGTTTTGGCTCTCAACTCGCATTCTCTCACCCTGGGGCCTGCCCGATTTAGCCTTTGGCCTACTGATTATGGGCTACGCCGGTAGTCAGCTCGGGCTGAGACCCGTGAACTATCTGCTGGGCATTCCGCCACTGCTGTTTGGGGCGGCTATTCTCTACAGCCTGTGGTTTATGCTGGGGGCCACCAGCATTTGGTTTGTCAAAATCTACAACGTAACGGAGGTCCTGCGGGGCCTGCTAGATGCGGGACGCTACCCCATCGTGGCCTATCCTGCAGCCTATCGAATCTTTTTTACCTTTATTATTCCGGTGGCGTTTTTAACCACGGTTCCGGCTCAGGCCATGCTCAGCCGTAGCAATGGGCTGTGGCTGCTGGGGGCTGCCCTACTGGCGCTTGTGCTATTTCAAGCGTCTCGGCGGTTTTGGAGCTTTGCCCTGCGGTTTTACACCAGCGCCTCTAGCTAAATTCGCGGGTGTCGGTGGGTCAGTAGCTGGTAGAAGAACTACTGCACTCGCTTTCGAGGCAATCCCTCTCCGCAAAAATGCTGGTTTTGTGACCTACATCACTTATAGTGGGTCTGCCCATCACCTATTATCTTTGCGCAGGACACACGCTTACTCAGTAACAATCACAGGAACACGATTCGTGCATCACTCAGAGTCTACGGGGAATCTCGGATACTTAAACCATCAGCCCTTACCCTCTTTGCAAGCAAGATGTCTGCCCAAATCGCCCTTCCCCACACCCATCTCGAACAGCTTGTTTCTCAAATCTGCATGACGCGTAAAATCACTCGGCAGGACCAGCACCTGCTGATGGCGCTGAGCAGCCAATCTGGACTTGGGGAGCAACAGCTCCGCCTGCTCGATAGCGTTTACGAACGGCTTCACAAAGGCTGCATCCGCGTTGTTGACTAGAGCTATCCTGATTTTTAGGGTACTGCTGCTGTCAAAAATATACGGCCCGTAGGGATCAGGCGCTTCACTGTCCTACGGGCCGTATGTCTTATAAGCGATCGAGCGCTTCAGGAAAGCAGCTATCGCCAGATTGATCGCTTAGCTCTGGGCAACGCTCTGCCGCAGCATAACTTGGTGAGCCTCGCGGATTTCGTCGTCGCTGCCGTCTACAACAACCCGGAAGTTACGGGGCACATTGGGGTTGCCCTTGAGCTTGTTTTCTTGAGAAGCGGTGGCGTGGAATCCTTTACCCGCAATCCAACCCAGAACGGCACCCACCAAAGCAAAGGAAGTGGTGGTCAAGGAACTGATGTTGGAGTAGTCAGTCATCCCGGTGAAAGGAACCAAGACGAGGAAGAGGAAGAGGATGCCCACAATGCCGCCGTAGGCTGCGCCAATCAGCAGACCAGCCTGGCTACCGGTAGTGGTTCCTAAGGCGTAAATTTGGTTGATGGGAGAGATGCGATCGTCAATCTGCACTTTTTGAGGAGATACTCCGGCAGACTGAATCGCTTCCTTCAGCTTCATTGCGCCCCGGTGATCGGTGAAAACTCCAATAACTTCTCCGGGTTCTTTGTATGCTCTCTTGGCCATAGCTTAATCTCCTATTTCAACATCTCAAACGGGCACAGCAAATCGACAGCCATAAGGGCTATCGGAGCTGTCTTTTGTTTATCGAAAACGTCTGAAAACCCGTTAAAAAAGGCAGCACATGTCTGCCAGAAGCGGGCAATAGCGACAGTTTTTCGGCCACTAATTAACCCAACTCGTTAGCTCTATATTGGCGAGTTAAGCGAGGGTTTTGATCTATAAGGAGGTAGATTTTGAAGGGCTTATAAAAGACCATTTGGCATACCGCTAGCCAGAGCTATTTGCTGTAGAGATAGCTTGGCTTCAAAGCTTAGGATTGAAAAGGCGGCTGAAAGGGGTTCTGCCCAATGCCGAGAGATTCTTTGGAGGTTTTGAGCTGTTCCCACAGGGTTTCAATTTGGGCAAACGTTTCTGCGGCAGAGAGCTTGCCTCCAGTCTCTAAACTACAGAGCAAGCTAATGCGCTGGGAGAACTCCTGAAGGTTGGCGTTGAAAACTAGATTCTCGGGCTTGACGTCCCCATAGTAGCGGCTGCGGGGGGAGAGGAAATTGTTGCGATCCATAGCACGTCTCGTATAAGGAATGCTGGCTCGAAATTCGTCCTCTATTACCGCCTGGCGTGTTTGATGGCCCACTTGGAGGGGTGCCCTGATGCAGTTTCCTGGACCGGTAGGGCAGTAGAACCAGCGTTAATAGGGATGGAGACTTACGAACCAAAGGGGTGGGACCGTGGCCGGAAGTGCCGCCAATGGTTTCGATATCCACTATTGAGAGAATTCCCCTAGTTCTATTGTGGCGAGTTGCGATCGCGCTGAGCCTCCGCAATTTTGCGGCTTCTCTCCAGTGCTCCTATTGGGCTTAGCGATCCGCACAACTACTGTAATTGCTAAGCATTCGCCTGATGCCTTTGCTCCCTACCGCAACCGTATCTCACGGCAACGGTATATAAATCTGCAGAAGTGTATTTCAGCGGTTTGAGCAAAAGCCGATTTAGATCCACTCGTTAAGCATGAGTCGGCGGAGAATTTCTGTGACCTCTGCCGCCAGGCGGGCATCTAGCAGGCGGGCTTCTCGGTTACCGTCTCCCAGGCGTTTGGCCGCCAGTAGGGTAAGGCCAAAGCTGCGAATGGGCGCCGTGCCGCTAGAATCTGCCGCCTGAGGCCTGGCATCGACAAACTGAACAAAGGCGGAATAGACTAACTCGGTGCGGCGACGCTGACCGCTGTAGCCAAAGCCCATCTTAGAGACCACAACGGGAGACTGGATGACAGGGCGCAGGCCGAGTCGATCGATGGCGACATCCACGTAGCGAGCTGAGTCTCTGCCCAGGGCCCGCACCACGCTCTCCAGGCTTTTCCACTGGGCACGAGGCAGTTGGGCGTCGGCGCTTAAATGGGGATGCCAGCCGAGCATGGTCATCAGGCGGGTCAGGTCGTAGACCGAAAGGCTGTTGGGTCCACCATGGCGCTCTCCAGAAGCCGTCAGGAGCACCTTTTTAAGCTGTTTATCCCAAAGCACAGGCTGACCAATAAAAGGACCCTCGCCGTAGTTGCCGCGAAAGGCCAGCCGGGTGTTGCCAGTAATGCCTTTGACCCACTGCTCCAGCGTTTGGGGTGTGGAAAAGAGCTTAAACATGGCCGCCAACGCGTTGGAGCTGCTGATGTCGTATTCATAGTTGACCATGTCCACGGCCAGGTCGTGAACGCTGTATCCTGCGCTGCGCCCGCCCACCTGAATCACTAAATTGTCAATGTCGGCCTGCAGCGCCTGGGTGTGTACCCGAGAAACCAGGTGCAGCAGCGGAATGACTTTGGTGGCGCTCCACAATTCGATGTTGCTCAGGGCCTTACGACCAAGCCAGTTAACGACGAGCTGCTGATCGACAAACTGCCCGATGCAGAGACACGCCTGCTCGATGTCAGGGTGGAGAAAGGCCATAGTGTCGTCGGCAATGGCAGGCAGCTTACCCCGCTGGGGATAGGGTTGGAGCGGTAGGCAAAGGGCAGTGCGAGTGGAAGAGGCAACCTTGCTTGAATCCGAGCTTGAATTCAATTTGGCAGGCTTGGCTGCTCCATTTCTAGATTTGTGTCTGGGACGGTGCACCTGGGTTCCTAGCAGGCTGCTGCTCAGGCGAGAACCAGGGGCGCCGCTAGCCTGAATGCCAGGGGAACCAGAGGCTGAGGGAGGAGCAGGAGGCCGCAGCCGCAGATGGGTGGGGTAATGCTCGACCTGAGACTCTAGGGGAGACCCGGCAATGCCTTTGTCGAGGAAGGCGAGGTGGGAGGCATCGTAGCCTTCCTCCTGGCGCAGGTACTCACGGAAAATGCGATCGCGATCTTGCGCTGCCCGCAGGCGAAAATCCACCCTCAAGGCTGCTTCGTCTAGCGCCCGCAGCCGCTGCGCCAAAGATTCATCTAAGGTGTAGGTCTGACAGTTGGGCAGCCGCAGAACCTGGCAAAAATCCATCAGCGCCGTCTGGGTGTCCAGGGAAAAACGGCCATCAGGAGAGCGGCGGGATGGATAGAGCTGCACCTTCTGCAGCTGGGTCTGAATTTCCTGCACCAGGGGCCCATTCCCTCGGAGCCGCCAAAAGGGAACGGCGCTTTGAGGCTGAGGGCCTGCCTGGAAACCCCGCTGAAAGCTGTCCAGGGTGCCATACCAGGTGACGTATTGGGGCGCAGCCCCGGGTAGGCCCAAGGCCCGACACAACAGCGCAGCTGCCTCAGCCCAAGTCAGCGGAGCCTGAGGCTGCAGACTCCGTACGTCGGGGTAGCTAACCGCTAGACCCGACAGGGCCGCCGCTGCTAGAGCACGGCGCTGGGCGGTCGGGATCTGCTCCGCATCGTCAAAATACGCACTCAGAATGGGATCTGGCCTAAGCGGCTGGATCAGCCCCCAACGCTCGGCCAGCAGAGCTATAGCGGCAGCTCGGCTGATCGAGCCGCTTAGTCTGGAAGAATTGCCTGGAGAGAGACGCGCTTCGTCGTCAGGATCGTCGAGGCGTTTCTTCTGAAACATGAGGGGCAGCTGAAACAGACTTTCTGTGGAGCGCTGGGCCAATGCTTTCTCCAGCAGTACTGCATAAGCTCCCCTATCGATAGCCTCGTCAACCGACCCGGGTATTTCCTGTGAGGGGGGCAGGAGGTGGTGCTGCGCTAGGGAAGTAAAGGCAGCAGCAGCCCAGTGGTCAGCAGGGTAAACAGCGTGGGATTTGGCGTAGGGATCGGCTTCAGCAGCAGAAAAATCGGTTTCGGGCATCCGGGTTGGGATGAGATGGGGTTAACACAGGAGCAATAGCCATTGTTTGCCATCCCAACCGAATATTACAGCGTTGTAAAGCACATCTTTGCAGCTAGTTTGCTGCTAGAGGGCGGTCGGTTGCCCAAATTCAGGATTTCTATGGCGTAGGCGCGAGGTGGCGGGCTGCCGCAATCACGGCCTGCCCCAGTGAAAGCCCGCCGTCGTTGGGGGGAACTTTGCTGTGGGTCAGCACAGTCAGCCCCAGATTACGCAGTCGAGTTTTGACTTCCAAGGCCAGCACCTGGTTTTGAAATACGCTTCCCGTCAAGACCACCTGGTGGAAGGGATGCTCCTCCTGCAGCGTATGGGTGAGCGTTGCGATCGCATTGGCTAGACCTAAATGGAAGCGGGCAGAAATAACCGCTGAACTGACATCTTGCATCAGGTCAGCCAGCAGGGAAAGCCACATCGAACGAGGCTCGATCAACCACAGGCCGTCTTCATAGCGCTGGGTTAGCTCAAAGGGATAGGCCATCCCCTGGCCCAAATGCTCCGGCTCAATCAACGCTTCTAGCTCAGCTACCCCCTGCCCTGGGTAAGCGAGCTCCTCCCGACAGATGTCCAGCGCGGCAGCGACGGCATCAAACAGCCGCTCTGCCGAAGAGGCTAAGGGCGTCTTTAACTGCTCTAAAGTCTGCTCTAAAAGCATTTGCGGCTTGTCGGCGAGAAACTCCATCAGCCCCAAATCGCTGCAGGTTGCTACCAGCTCTGGCCAGTCAAAGGCAGCTCTAAGATGGGCATAAGTATTGCGCCAGGGCTGATGGACGGCCTGCTCATGCCCCAGCAGCGCCACGGGTTTGAGCGCCGCCAGCCGCCGGTAGCCTCGGTAGTCCGCCAGCAGAAACTCACCGCCCCAAAACGTGCCGTCATCCCCCAGACCCAGCCCGTCTAGCACAATGCCCAGAACCGGTGGCGACTTTAACGCCAGGCCGTTTTCGGCCATACAGGCAGCGATGTGGGCATGGTGATGCTGAATAGATTGCACCCTCAAGGGGGACATCGATGAGGGTGAGTGGGTTTGACGCACAGCCTGACCTGGAAACAGAATCTGGGAGAGATTTTGAGACAGCCCCAGCTGACTAGAGGGATAGCTGGTTTGCCGATCCACAGCAACCATGCTCAACGGCTGCTCAAGGAGCTGGCAGAAAAGAGCCAGAAAGCGCTGGTAAACTGCCAAAGTGGCTTTGCTCTTTAACTCGCCCATCGGCGGAGACAGCATTGCCTGACCCCGGTTGATCAGGCAAAACGTATTTTTCTGCTGACCGCCCAGGGCCAGCAGCGGCGGCGCCTGCCCAAACCCCTCGGGCAGCGGTAGCGGTTTGGGCACATACCCTCGCCCCCGCTGCAGCAGCTGCACCCGACCGGCCTCTACCCGCGCCACCGAGTCGTCTACAGAACTTGGGCTCTCCAGGCTGTGCAGTAAAGCAAAATCGGCAAAATCGGCTAGCTTCCCCCGCACAATTTCGTCGGGGA
>DATNQE010000359.1:0-3515 GCA_036702895.1 Trichocoleus sp.
GGTCTGCAAAATGTCAGAATGTTGATTTATCAGCGCCTGAAGCCGCTCAGAGCTAATGAACCAGGTCTGCGCCGGGGTCAGAGTCACCAGCGTTTTTTCCACCGACTGATTGAGCAACAGCGCTTCCAGATTCAGCACTGATCCCGGCAGGAACCCTACATCTCCCGCCGTGCTCCCCTGAGTCTCGATTTGTCCGCTCAGCAGAATGTACAGTCCGTCTGCCGGAGCGCCTGCGGCAATTAGGGTCTCACCTGCCGCTAGGTTGCGCTCCTCCAGCTCTAGAGCCAGAGCCCGCAAACTACTCTGGCTCAGCAGGCCGAGGGGCGTGCGCTCCTGCAGCCAGGTCATAATGTTCGAGACAGTCATGTTAGCGACGGTCATGGCAGATCCAGAAGCGGGAGTGGAGATGATGAACTGGGGCAGCCTGTGGGCACCGCTGGCCCTGCTGGGGCTAATCGTCTTGGCAGCAGTGTACTTCTCTAGCCAGCGCCCTGAGGGTAAAGCTGCTCACAAAGCCCCAGGAAAACCCGGCAAGTCTCAAAAAGCCCCCCAGGCAGACGACCTGGAAGGCTGACTAGTTTCCCCTATTATTTCAGCGCGATCGCATCTGCGGCGATCACTCCCGCTTAACCCTTACAACTCTCAAGAATCTGCCCCAGTTGAGCCAGCAAAGGCTGGTCGGGTCGGGCCTGACAAATCTGCTGCACCAGGTTGACAAAATCTGAATCCAGATGAGCACCGTCGCGAATCGTTTTGCTGGCGGCGTAGTAGGCCAGCATGGGCGGCACGTCTAGCTCTTCGGTTTCGCCTGTGTGTAGGCGAAAGGGCTGCCTTGTCCACAGCAGCACCTTTCCTCGCAGCGTAAATTGGCACCAGTTGGGCAGTAGGTTCTCTGGCGTTTCTGCTGAAGCGCTATTGGGGGAGCTGCTGTGGTCTTGCTGGGCCACGGGCAGCTCAAAAACAATGTCGAAGTAGGGCTCGCCTCCCTGATACCAGACCCGCTGCCCAGCCGAGGCGCTGCCCGCCTTCATCAAGTCGGTGTTGATGCGGCGCAAAGACTGAGCCAGCCGGACGACATCCTGCTCGCTTAGATAGGAGGCCCAGCTAGAAGTACTGGGTTGGCCCGGATTTGCGCTCATGATCAAATCCCTCGCGTGAAGTGGGCTGTCTCTACTATTAAGACTTGGGCAGGCTCCATCCGGATGAATTACTAGAGATTCGTTTCTTCTACCTGGGCCAGCACCCGCTCCCGAAAATCGGGATCGGTGTTGGCTAAGCCTAAGAGCTGCCAGTACTCCTGCTGGGTCAATCCTGCCTGATTGATTAGGGCAAACGCCTCTGCCTGAATTTTTTCCTGAAGCTGGAGCGATTCGGTTTCGGTTTCGGCCCGCTGTAGGTCGGCTTCGTGCCCACTGATGAGGTCCACTACTGCTAGGTAAGCCTGCACAAACTTGCTCACCCGCTCCGAGGGAATATCGCCAGCGTCGGGCTGAGGGTAAACGGGAACGGCTGGCATCGGCTCCATGGGGATGCCTTCATCGGCTAGGGCAGGGGAAGCTAGCAGGAGTGCGATCGCGCTCCACACCAGCACAGCTTTCAGCAGCCCTTTTCCCCAGTGGATCAACTGGCTCTGAAATTGTTTAGTCCAAAAGCTGTCCGTACGCTTTCGCCCCGCTCTGTTTTGAAAGCTCCAGATCAATAGCCGCATAGTCGAGCTGCCCAAAATCCCGCTAGAAGTCCTGCTGAAACCCATCCGCCATCCTAGCAACTGCTGCTTTGCTAGGGCTTTACAAGCGAACCAGGCCAGCGTAACCCCGCATCTGTTCCGTTTTTGACAAATACCGAGAAGAATCTCGCTTCCCACGGGAGTCTGAATAACCGCGTATAGTTAAACTATGGGCTAAGCATATATACATAATCGATTCGGGGAAACACCATGGCAGCCAACGAGACGCCTCAAGTAAACGTCAACGGAACCCTCTCGGAACGGGAGCTGCAGATCGTTGAGCTGGTTGCGGCTGGGCTGACCAACCAAGAAATTTCTGAAAAGTTGGAAATCAGCAAGCGCACGGTGGATAACCACATCAGCAACATTCTCACCAAAACCGCAACGGGCAATCGGGTGGCCCTGGTGCGGTGGGCGCTGCAGTGGGGTAAGGTCTGCATTGACGAGGTGAACTGCTGCGCGCTGCCTGATCCTGGGCCTAGCGAAGCCGCTTCCTAATCGCAACTTGCATAAATCGCAATTACCGGCCGGATCAGAGCACTGCGCTGCTTGATGGTGTCTTTGAAGACCGGCACTCCGATTCAGCTAATTCTGCGGTTGCCGTTTACCGCTAAGATCAAAAGCTGCCCTAGCTGATTTTCCTGGCTCTGACGCCCGGCTCTAGTCGGCTGGCTGGTTTACCCAATTTTTTCCCTTGCCCATCAATACTGCCATTACAGAGCTACATCTCATGGAGCCGCTGCAATCTCTTACTGGAACGGAAGATATTTTGCCCAAGACACAGTACGTCGGGCAAGACATTAAAGTGGCAGACATCAGCACCTGGCATCGGGTAGAAGCAACGGCCCGCGACCTCTTTGCCCGCGCCGCCTACCGCGAAATTCGCACCCCCATTTTTGAGCAAACCGCCCTGTTTGAGCGGGGGATTGGTGAGGCGACCGATGTGGTGGGCAAGGAGATGTACACCTTTAAAGACCGTAGCGATCGCTCCCTCACCCTGCGCCCCGAAGGTACCGCTGGCGTGGTGCGGGCCTTTATTCAGCAGAACCTCTACGCCCAGGGCGGCGTGCAGCGGCTTTGGTATACCGGCCCCATGTTTCGCTATGAGCGGCCCCAAAAGGGACGGCAGCGCCAGTTCCACCAGATCGGGGCAGAGGTATTGGGCAGCCGCGACCCCCGCGCCGATGTGGAAGTGCTGGCGCTGGCAACGGATTTGTTGCGATCGCTGGGCCTACGCAACCTCACCTTCTTTCTTAACTCGGTGGGCAACCCAGAAGACCGAGCCCGCTACCGAGAGGCTCTGGTTAACTATCTGACCCCCTACAAAGACCAGCTCGACCCCGACTCTCAAGATCGCCTCAGCCGCAATCCCCTGCGCATTCTTGACAGCAAAGATCCCAAAACCCAGGAGATCGCTAAAGACGCCCCCAGCATTTTGGACTACCTGGGGGACGACTCCCGGCAGCACTTCGATACGGTGCAGCAGCAGCTCACCGATCTGGGCATTGTCTTTGAGCTCAATCCTAGGCTAGTGCGCGGCCTCGACTACTACACCCACACTGCCTTTGAAATCCAGTCCAGCCACCTGGGGGCTCAAGCCACCGTTTGTGGCGGCGGCCGCTACGACGGCCTGGTGAAAGAGCTGGGCGGCCCCGATACCCCCGCCGTCGGCTGGGCCATCGGTCTGGAGCGGCTGACACTATTGCTGGAAAACCTCAATCCTGCCGCTGCTCCCACTGTCGATCTCTACGTCGTCTCGCGCGGCGAAAAATCCGAGGCCAACAGCCTG
>DATNQE010000416.1:0-14796 GCA_036702895.1 Trichocoleus sp.
CCGGTACCAACCTTCAACCATAATGTTGCAGTTCTCGTAAGCAAGGTAGCTTTTCCAAACAGTGTATCCATGCCTGGCAGCGATCTCTAAAACTCCACAAGAGGGATCATCGCCAGGTATTTTCTTGGCTGCCAGCCAGCATCTTGAGCATTGAAGCAGCCCAAAAAAGTGTAATAAAGTTTGAATAAAAACGTGAAGTAGGATTTCAATAACGTGGCACTCTAATAGGTGTAGGCAGTTCTTTATAGGCCCATCTTGTCATAGCTCACCAGCTTCTTTATCCCTTTAGAAACTGTCTTTAGGAATTTCTAAGAGCAGGGTTTTTGACACGCTACAGCAGTGCAATCAAACGGCGTGATTGAAGTAGTTTAGGTCCTACTCAAAGTGCTGCTAAACAGCTCAGTACATTGCTCAGTTTTAGCTGAGTGAGAACAGTGAGTGAAAACAGTTGGTAGCAGCGGCGGCTGAAAACCGGCCTTAAACTGCCACCTGCTTCTTTGTCGCTCCAAACGATTGCTTTACCTTACTTCGGAGATCACACCATGGACACCCGCAGACGAATTGGAATTCTTACCAGCGGCGGCGATTGCCCGGGTCTAAATGCCGTCATTCGCGCGGTTGTTAAGTGTGCTAACCGACGGGGCTGGGACGTATTTGGCATCCCTTACGGGACGGATGGCTTTATAGGTATCACCGAGGGCCAGTACAAGCCCGAAGACCTGAGGCTTAAGGAGCATGGCTACGACATTCCCGGCATTTTGCAAGGGCTCGACGTGCTGCAGTTTCTTAGCGGCAGCATTTTAGGCTCCCTGAGCCGGGGTAACCCCAACGACCCAGAGGTCGTCGCCAAAATTCTGGAGGGCTATCAGCGGCTGGGCATCGAAGCGCTCGTCGCCATTGGTGGTGATGGCAGCCTGGATATTATCTATGAGCTTGCTAAAAAAGGCGGCTGGAACTTCATTGGCATTCCCAAAACAATCGATAATGATGTGCCATTTACCGAGCAGTCCATTGGCTTTGGCACAGCGGTAGAGACTGTGACCAATGCCCTTTACGATCTGACCTTTACCGCAGCCAGCCACGACCGCGTGATGGTGGTGCAGGTGATGGGCCGAGATGCTGGGCATTTGGCTCTCCACGCCGGGATCGCTGGGGGAGCAGATGTTATTTTGATCCCCGAACTCGTGCCCGCACTCAATGCTGCGGTAGTCACTCAGATTTGCGAGAAGATTGCCGGTATGCGCCGCAATGGTCGTAAGTTCGCTCTGGTTGTTGTGGCTGAGGGCGTCAGCGGCGACGGCGGTACCAAGGAAAAAGGCATAGGCGACAGCTTAGCCCAGGCGATTCACGATCGCAGCCGCACCCTCTGCCTAACAGGGGACAAGACATACTGCGACATGGACCAGGTAGAGACGCGCGCCTCCGTGCTGGGCCATATTCAACGCAGCGGTACGCCGACTTCTTTCGATCGTCTATTGGCCTCTGCCTTCGGTAAAAAAGCGGTCGATTTAATTGCGGAGGGACGCTACAACCGACTCGTCATTTGGGAGGCGGGCCGAGTGCAGTCTGAGCCCTTAGAGAAAGTGATTCAGGCCATCCGGCAGTGTCATCAGCAGGATCGATGCCCAAGCCCGGTAGAACGAGACCACACGATGGTACAGGTAGCTCAGGCCTTAGGCATCTACGTAGGCGATCCCGAAGTCATGACGCCCGCCACCCTTCATACAGCCTTAAGCGCTTGGGAAGCCCCTGCCCCTATGGTTTGAGGCTGCCGCCCCCTGTTAAGGACTCCTGAGAAACTGTAGGGAAATGCGCGTTCTTTGTAAGGGCCATGCGAAAACCGCATTCCCTCGCTCAAGTCTGCTAGCCGCTCCCAGCGTTATCTGTTAGACAAGAGCTATAGGGAATTTTTCTAAGCGAGTTCAATACCTATGGCTAGTTCAACTGAGCAATCTATTAGGCCATCTGCCTTCGGTAGCCCCATTTCCCAAAAGATTTCGCTTCCTTCTGGGGCCAGTGTGGCTCGTCCTGACTTCGACGTTTGGGCCGCTGCGGTGCGTGAGCAGATGCTCGCTGTTCTACAGAAGAAGTCGGCTCAGTAGAAAGAACCTCTAATCACGCTCCCCAATAGGTCCTAGACAGAGAGAGGAGCGATCGCACACTGCGATCGCTCCTCTCTCTGTAAATATTGATTCTCTGTAAATACTGATCTAGAGCTAGTTCCGCTACTGGTCAAATTTACCGACACTAGCGGTTGGCAGGTTTATGCTCACTTTATGCTTTCGTTAGAGCTTTAAACAGCCGGTTGCGCAGTGCGATCGCAAGACATCTCAGCGACTGACCCACAGCGTAAAGCATCAGCACGGGAATCAGCAGAGCGATCCTTAATAGGTAATAGGCCACTAGTACAGCTTGACTGGCCGGACCAGTCTTTTCGGCTGTTTTCTTGACCCAGGTAGGTGCAGCTGCCTGCATAGTTCTTTTTGCTCAGGACGTTATTTATTATTTTGTTGTGTATATTTCCCAAGCGCCTCCGTTTTATTAAAGATCTTTCGGTCACTTTAATATTTCTAAATCCGTAATTCTCCGGATGGACGCTCGTGGCCTCCGTGCGTCCGCGAGGCTTAATATCAATTCTGTAATTAAGACAGAGATTTTGGTGTGCGGAAACGGCACTCTCTAGAGTGGATCTAGAAGTAGTCCCGGCTCAAGAAAATCCTGGTTAGCAAAAGCTATGGCAAAGATAGCGCTGACGTTTAACGACGACCCCAAAATCCTGCGAGATGGAGGTATCCCCCTGGGTACAGCCGAGCTTTTGCGAGTAGCAGCAGAGCTTTCAGCAGCCTGGAGTGAGCCTCTCCGGTTCACTTTTTTCGTTGTGGGAGAAAATCTGCAGCAGATGCAGGCCCAGCAGCCTGATCTGATTGCCCAAATGGTTAAAGGGGGTCATGAAATTGCCAACCACAGCTTTAGCAAACCCAAAAATTTCCACCAGCTCTCACCCTCGGCAGCCTTAGATGAGGTGCGGCGAACCCACAATTTAATTCTTCAGCATTTTGGCGTTGCGCCTAGGTACTTTCGCCCTCCCAACGGTTTGATTAGTCCTGAAATTGAAGCCGCCATTCGCCAAGAATTTCCGAACTACCAGATTGTGGGCTGGGACCGCCACGACGAAAAAGGTAACGACACCCCTGCCGACTTTTGCGATCGCGTTTTGCGCCAGGCCTACGACCAGCAGGTGCCCATGATGCACGCCTGGCGCAAGTCTACCCTGTGGGCAATACGAGGCATTTTGACGGGGCTGCGCAGCCAGGGCTACCGCTTTGTCCCTCTGAGTGAGCTTGAGCGGCGACCGCCGAGACTAGGGCTGAGAGACTACGCGCCCCCCAAAGCAGGTGCCCGGCGCATCGCCATGACCTTTGACGATGATCCTAAAGTGTTAACGCAAGACGGCGTCAAGCTCGGCACTGCAGAACTTCTGCGGGTGATCGAAGAGCTGAATCGCCAATCAGACAATCGCATCTACGTCACCTTCTTTGCCGTTGGAGTCAACCTAGAAAAGGCCCGCCAACAGTACCCAGACGTAATCGAGCGTATTAGGGCTGGCCGACACGAAGTGCAAAACCACTCCTACAGCCACCCTTCCAACTTTCACCAGCTATCGCCTACTCAAGCCGTAGACGAAGTAAGGCGCAACCACGATTTGATCACTGAACTGTTTGGCCGCGAGCCTCGATTCTTCCGGCCGCCCAAGGGGTTAATTAGCCCGGTTAACCACCAGGCCATTCTAAAAGCCTTTCCCAGCTACCAAATCTGCGGCTGGGACCGCCACGACGAGAAGGATTTTTACACTCCAGATCAGCTGCGTCAGGTCGTTGTTCGCAACGCCTGGGATCAGCAGATTGTCCTACTGCATGTCTGGTACAAAAACACGATGTGGGCCGTACGGGGCATTCTCTCGGATCTGCAAAGGCAAAATTACCAGTTTGTTAACCTTTCCGATCTTGAGCGAGAGACCGCCCCTCTATACGGACTCAGTGATAAAGACCACACGATGGTTGCTTAATGGCTGAGACCTGAAATGCTGCAAGCCCGCAGCTTGCGCGACGCCCATTGCGGCAGTAGAAGCTGCGGACAAGGTAAAACTCAACCCCCAAGAGCTTTATAACAAGGCTTTTGGGGGTTTGCTAATGGGATGCGACAGAGGGCGAGTTGCTGCATTGATTAAAATTTGTTACATTAGTTTACAAATATACATAAGTTTACAAAGTCCTTGAAAGGGCATACTAACCATGAACAGCGGTCAAATCGTAGACGATCAGGGCAAGCTCAACAACTTTGCGATTGAGCCCCAGATGTATTTAGACACCGAGGGGAGCCGAGCCGGTTTCACGCCCTATGCCGAAAAGGTGAATGGGCGCCTAGCGATGCTGGGTTTCGTGGCGCTACTAACAGTAGAAGCGCTAACGGGTAAGGGGTTTATCAGCTTTATCTCTGGTCTCTCGTAATCTTGTTTAGTTCTTTTACTCCCCCAATTCCCGACATGGAGTTCCCTTCAAGCACCGTACAGATTACCCAACTCCTGGAGATGTATGCTTCAGGCGAGCGCGATTTTAGCCGCCTAGACTTCCGGGAAGCTTGGATGCCGGGGCTGCACCTCCCTGGGGTGCGGCTGTGTGGTGCTGATCTAGCCTGCGCAAACCTCCAGCGAACCGTACTGTCAGAGGCCGACCTGTCAGGGGCTAACCTGTGGCGGGCTAATCTAACTGGCACGAACCTGTGGCGCGCCAATTTGCAGCGGACTATCCTGATTCGGGCCCATTTAGGAGGCACTAATCTGGCCAGAAGCTGCCTGCGCGAGAGCGATTTGCGCCTGGCTGAGCTGCGAGGCGCAACCCTACGGGGCGCTGACCTGCAGCGGGTGAACTTTAGCTATGCTGACCTGTCGCAGGCTGACCTGTCCCAGGCCGACTTGCGTTACGCCGACCTAACCGGAACTACCTTGCGCCAGACCAACCTGACCGGGGCCTGTCTAGAAGGAGCAACCTTAGATCGCGCTCAGATCGATCGCGCGACCCTAAGCTCCATGTCTTCGTTCAAAGAGCGGCAGTCCCTAGGCCAACAGCCCTTTAATCAGGCCCTAGATAATCAGGCCCTAGATAATCAGGCATTAGAGAGGGAGTCCCTGGAAAATCTGTTTAGGAAGAGATCTTACTCCTCCTTAGAAAGCTAGCGGTGCTGGCCTAGAGAAGATGTGGGCAGCAGATCCCGCCGCCAGAGCTGAGCTCTGCAGATTAAAGGGCTATAGCGGATGATTAGAGCTGCCTGTTCGCCAGTGGGTGGACGCTTAGCAACGTCAAATTTTGCGATCGCAGCGGCAATCTGACGCGCCTCTAAAAGCGGAATACCGTTTTGATGCAGCCGTCGCCAGTACTGCACCCCTACTTTTTTAACCTCACGGTTGCGCTGCTGCCGGGGTTCTAACCGGCGGGCGTCTAGCTGCCGAGTGCTCGAATGCGAAAAGCTTAGGTGCTGAGATTCTTGGAGGGTGCCTGCCGATAAAAACATACTCCACTCTGCCTATGGGGGGTATCGGTGAGGGACATCAGCCAGAGCGCCCCTTGTGGCGCCTTGGCTAGGACTGACTACAGCCGCAGTCAGCCCTATTCCATACAGCAGCAGACTTTGTTGGGGAAGGTTTTTTTCGGCCTGTAAGGTGGCTAGTTTTAACAGCGATTTAGCGGCCCTTAGTTAACACCCCTCAGGCGGAAACCAGACTAGGGAGTTGAGATCGCGACTGCGCCAGCGTACCCAACCCTCTTTTGTATCGGCCCCTGGCAGCGGAGAGCAGGCATCCACCGGCTGGGTCACTCGCACCCGCACCCAGTCTCCCTCAAACTCCAAGGGCTGAATCAGACTGTTAGGCCCAATCAGCGCCTGTAGGGTGCTGACTCCACCGGGCTGGGGCATCAGCGCCTGGGAGACTCCGTGGCTGCGAAACTCAATCGACCCTGCCGCCAAAAAGCGCTCTTCCCAGGTTTCCAACGCCAGCTCGGTCGTCCCTGCGTTGAGGTGAGATACGTGGGCCCAAGCCGACCCCAGAGGCGTGTACTGAATTCGAAACCAGCCATCCTGCCGAATCTCCATCACCGGAAAGGTGTAAAGACCGTAGTAGGTGTGCAGCATAGTAAACGTAGCGTCTCGGCCTACGGCCAAAGGCGGGTTCTGATCTACCATCAGCCAGCCGTTGACGAACCAGCCCCAGGGTTCGCCGCCGGGTTGGGCGTAAAGAGGCAGCGCTACTCCCCGCAGCCAGTTAGCATTTAGCAGAGGGCTGTTGGGCCAGTTGCTGTCCTGCAGGGATGAGAGATCTTTGGGCCGCAAATGCCCAATCCCTAGCTCTGCTGCCTGGGTCGGGTAGAGCCCTACTAGCCCAGCTGGATCTGGACTGACGGCCTCCGGCACGTCGGTTGGCAGCGGTGGCAGCGGCACTGGGGCTGCATTCGCCTGGATGGCCCGCAGGTTTACAGCCGGTACCGGCGAGACAGCCGCGTTGAGTTCCCCGGCGCTGTCGGGTTCGGCCCAGGCAGGGGTACCAGCCGCTAGAGCCATCAGGCAGCTAGCGGCTAGCAAAGCCCCCCAGGAACTTGCCGTTTTACCAGTTCTTCTATAGTCAGCACTCTTATACATAGGTTGAAATAGGGCCTTTGTCATGACAGATAAAATCAGGACTCTTACTGGCTTAGGGGCTCATGCCTGACTCTGGTTGGCTAGCCCCAGGACTGAGGGATTCCCGCCTGATTATCTCAAACGGGACACCTATGAATTTCTTAGCATCCCTTGACGCGCTCTTCCGGCAACTTTGCAAAGAAATGAAGGAACGCAAGCCGATATGAAATACGGTGCGATCGCAACCGATTACGATGGCACTTTAGCCACCGACAGCACCGTAGAAGCCTCTACTCTGGAGGCTTTGAAGCGCTACCGAGCAGCTGGCGGCAGCCTGATTTTGGTCACCGGGCGACGGCTGCCGGAGCTGATGACGGTGTTTCCCCAAGTTGCCCTATTTCAGGCAGTTGTAGCAGAAAATGGGGCGGTGCTCTACTGGCCAGAGCGGCAGGAAACGCAGCCGCTCAGCCCACCCCTGCCGGAGGCCTTTGTGAAGGAACTGCAAAGCCGCCAGGTTAGCCCCATCGAGCAAGGTCAAGTGATTGTCGCGACTTGGGAACCCCACGGCAAAACTGTGGCCGCCACCATCCAAGACCTGAACCTGGCCGCCAACGTCATTTTTAATAAGCGAGCAGTGATGGTGCTCCCTACTGGAGTAGACAAAGCCAGCGGGTTAGCCCAAGCGCTAGCAGGGCTAGCCATCTCGCCGGAGCAGGTCGTTGCCATCGGCGATGCCGAAAACGATCAGGCGCTGCTGCAAAGCTGTGGCCTGGGCGTTGCCGTTGCTAACGCCTTGCCCTCCCTCAAAACCATTGCCGATCGAGTCACCGCCGCCGCTAGAGGCGCCGGTGTAGAAGAGGTCATTGATTGGCTGCTCTCAGGCAGTCTTTAGGCGGTCCTGCCCAGTAGGGCACAGATCAAGCAGGCAGCAGCGATCGCACTTTGGCCCCCGGTAGTGGCAAACCCGCTGGCCATGAAGCATCAGCACTTCGTGGTTGTCGTATACCTGCTGGGCATCCCAGTCGGGCGGCAGCTGCGCTGCTAGCACCGCGTGGGAGGGGCCCACCGCCAGGGTCGGTGGAATCAGGCCCAATCGCCCGGCAACCCGATGATGATGGCTGTCCACCGCCAGCGCCGGACGACGCAGCGCGCTAAACGACAGCACTGCCGCGCTAGTTTTGGGGCCAATGCCAGGGATCTCCTCCAGCCAGGCCCGCGCCTCGGGCACCGACATGTCGGCTAAAAAGTCCAGCGACAGCGGTTCTCCGCAGCGGCGCGTCAGCTCACGTAGAATTGCCTGCAGCCGAGGCGCTTTTTGCTCCGGCCAGGTACAGGGGGCGATGGCCTGCTCCACAAGGGCCGGATCGCCATCACGCACCGCTTCCCAGGTGCCAAACTGCTCCTTAAGCTGCTTAAACGCCCGATGGGAGTCTCGGTTTTTAGTCCGGTGGGACAGCAGGGCCGAGACCAGTTCGCTCAGCGGGTCGCGATCGCTAAAATAGGCGATTGGGCAGCCGTACTCAAGGCACAGCCGCCGCTGAATCTCCACTATCCGCGCCTGCAGCGCCGCTGCCGACAGGTCAATCTCTAGCTGCATACGCTGCGTCGCTGGCTCGGGTCGCTCTCAATGGCCTAGTCAATTTCAATTTTGGTCGGCACTTCCGCCGTCACGTTGATGGTTGGGCCGTTGCACTTGGTTTCGTAGTACTGGCAGGCCAGATAGCCGACTCCATACAGCAGTGCCGCATCGGCCGTGACGCCGATGGCGGTGCCCAGACCCGGCAGCAGTTCCACCAGGTTCAAGCCGCTCTTAAGCACGCTAGATCCTCCTGAGGAGAGCCCCCAAATGGCCAGCACCTCGCCTCGCCGCGCTGGTTCTGTGGACGAGAACCCGTAGATTGCGGCAATTCGATAGATCATGTTGGCCTGAAGCGCGGCTACAGCCCCTAAATCTAGCGCCGATGTTGCAAACGCCACAGGCGGAATGAAGTTGGTCACCAAACCGACCTGAGCCGCCTTCCAAGCAGAGTCCACCATTACCCGCTGTGCCAGATCTAGAGGGGCCTCTGTGGGATACTGCTGCCTGAGCGCCTCAACTTCGTGCTGCACTTTTTCAACATCAACCTGCCCTAAGGCCGCCATCAACCAGCTCATGCCGGGCACTTTGGTGGCGTATCTGACCATGGGGCTCTCAGCAATAGGGGTGACCAGTCTGCCAACGGTTTCGGTGCTCTGTTCAATCGTTTGGTGCAGGCTGGGGCCAACGGTCGTCTCCACCGCCCTAGACACCTCTTGCACCGCCTGAGAAAGCATCCGGGAGACATCGAAGGCAGCAGCCACAGCTCCGTTGAGCAAATCGGTAATGAATGCGTCTTGTTGTGGAGTGGTCATGGCAGAAACAGGAGTATGGGATGGAGCATAACGTGGGCTTTATGCTCTAACGACTACTGTAGAAGGTGACATTAGGAAACGACGTCTACTTTGAGTCAGAGAGATTTCAGATTCTTTGCCCTCAGCAGTGACTCAGGTAGGTGTTTGTTCAGTGATATCAGGTTTAGTGACGCCGGATTGCAATGGCATAGGGCGGCGCTACTCCCTCTTAGCCGACCGACTGCGGCTCCCCTCAACAGCTCAAAGCCCCTGGAGAAGTTGCGGCTTCTCCAGGGGCTCTGCCTTTGGAGGTTACCGCAGAGTAACCTCCAAAGGTGGGCTATCGGAAAGATAGAGGTCTAATTACCAGCTTCGTAGCCTTCAACGGAACCATCGATGGTTTTCCAAGCATCAAGGTTACCCTGCAGCGCTGCAACCCGCTCGAAACCAGCTTGACGCAGCATTTCAGCAGCGCGTGCGGTCTCTTCATCGGAGTTGCCATAGAGATAAATATCACGCTCACGCTCTAAGCTAGCGCTTACTGTCTCAACAAACTGGTCATCAAGCGTCATGCACATAGCACCCTTGATGCGCTCGTAGCTAAAGGACTCGCGATCGCGAATGTCTAGAATAGTCAGCGCCGGTTCACCCCAATCAAGCCGCTGCTTCACTTCCCGTGGGGAAGCTTGGTTGTGGAAGGAAGGGGGATGGGGCAGAGGAGCTGTTACAGCCTTTTTGGCATCAATAACTTGCTCTGAAACAGCCTTGTTGATTTCTTCTGAAGTTTGATTACTCATCGGGATTTAATATCTGCAGTTTGTCGTTCCTAGGCTAACGGCCTCAAGTAACTACCTCATCTGTCGCGAGAATGAACACGGCTTATACCGTAGGAGAGCGACATCAGTTCTAACAAGATCCAGCTTTTGAGGGATGGGAATAGCTGTGTTCTCATGTTGGATGGTAGGGACACGAAATGCGTTAATTCGTTTGAACCGATTCCTGTCGAAGTACATCTCTAAAGGCCTGTCCAAAAGTTTGCCTAGAGAGTTTTATTAATATTTTTTAACAAGGCCTTTAAGGCGAGCTTTTTGAGGTGAGCTAAAGGACTTGTTAAAACTTTTAACCGCAGGTGATGAATCGGTCTTGTCCCCTTACTTAAAGCAACTGTAGAGAACGCTATGAAATACTTGATTGCCGTCCTTCCTAACCGTGAGCAGGCAGAATCTGCGGCAGCTGCGCTGCGCAGCACCAACCTGGAGAGCGATCGCATCTCCATCATCGGCGATGGCTACGATAGCGCTGACGCGCTAGGCGTCGTTGAGGCCCCCAACCAAGCCCGCATTCGGTCTCGCCAAGTGTCTTATTTTGTGATGTCTTTTGGTGCGATCGCAGGCCTGATTCTGGGTTGGCTCAATGGTGCTGAGGTGATTCCTAACGCCGCTGCCCCCATTAACTACACCCTGCTACTTCTGATTGGTGCCGGTGCCGGTGCGATCATCTCGGTGCTGGTAGGCGGCCCCTTGGGCTGGACCAGCAGTGGTGATGCTCTGTCTCTCCGCAACAGCCTGCAATCGGGTAAGTACATTGTGGCGGCGCAGGGTGAGCCCAAACAGATCAAGTCTGCTACCAGCAGCCTGAGGCAGTTCCAGCCCGAGAAGGTACAGATGTTTGAAGTACCTGCCACCACTCCTCAGGAGTGGACCAACCGGCCCACCGCTTTCCAATAAGCTCCATCAAACCCAACTGGGTTCGTAGTGCGAGCTCATTGCCCACAAGCACAACTTGCACCACAGGTTCAACAATCACAGGCTGCCGCTGCTCTCCTCTGTAGGGTTCTTGCCGCAGCGCCCCACTTTCAACAAGCGGAGACTTCTTACTAACAAGAAGTCTCCGCTTGTTAGCATTTGCTCAGCAAATTTGTAGTTGTGGGAAGATATTTAAGCGACGAAGGATTTGGGCAGAAGCAGAACTATTAGGTCAGCCCCTCAGACCACCTGACTTGATAAGCAGGCCCATGCCGTTAAGGCGATTGGCAAGCAGCTGGTTGTATGGATCAAAACCCGATTCCTAAACTCAATTTTCAAGACTTTTTAGCCGGGTCTCCGGAGGCTCAGGCCCGCTTTGTGGAAACGCTGGGTAAGGCTCTAGAGCACATCGGCTTTTTTGTCCTGACGGATACGGGTTTAGATCCGTTAGTCATTCGCACTGCCTATAGGTGTGCAGAAGCCTTTTTTGCCCTGCCGGCGGAAGTCAAGCAGTGCTATGAGCAGGTGCACCCCAAGGGGCAGGAAGGCTTTACCCGCTTTGGTCGTGAGCACGCCAAAGATGCAGCAGTGCCCGATCTGAAGGAATTTTGGCACGTTCATCGCTCCAGCGTTGAGCAGCCCAATGCTCTCTGGCCGCAAGAGGTGCCTGAATTTTGCTCTGCCATGACCGGCCTCTACGCCCAGCTAGAGGTCTGCGCAGGTGGGTTGCTGGAGGCATGTTCCCTATATCTCGATCAGCCGCGCTCCTGGCTAAGGGACATGTCCACCAACGGCAGAACGGTACTGCGCATTGCTCACTACCCGCCCCTGCCCAAGGATGTCCCCCCCGGCAGCCTGCGGGCTGCGCCCCACGAAGACATTAACTTCATTACCCTGCTCTGCGCGGCAACCGCCCCCGGCCTAGAAATCCTCACTCAAACAGGCGATTGGTTACCGCTCCAGGCTGCTGCCAATGACATCATCGTGGATACAGGAGACATGCTGCAGAACCTGACCAACGGCCTTTTTCGGAGCACGACTCACCGCGTTGTGAATCCGGACAATGTTGAGGAGAGCAGGCTGTCGCTCCCCTTCTTCGTTCACCCCCGCGCGGAGGTAGATTTGAGCCCGCATCCTGCCTGTATCGAGAAAACAGGCGGTCGGGCTCGCTACCCAGCGATGACAGCGGCTGAGTATCTAGAGCAGCGACTCCAGGAAATTGGTTTGGGGTAAATCGTTGTGCAGCCAGGAGATTGGCCTAAATCCTGTATTTCAGACCCAGAAGCTTGAGTAAATAGCCCATTTAGAAACTGTTTTGGCACAATGCTAGAGGGTGCTTTCTTAGCAAAGCGTTCTTGCAGGAGGATGCTCCAGCAGAGGTAAAGATCAAAACTTTAGGCAGATTTAGCCAGCATGGATTTGACCGCAGCGTTGCCCACATTTTTGATTACCCTTCGCGAAGGGGTAGAAGCGGCCCTGGTTGTTGGCATTGTGTTGGCCTGTTTGACCAAGGCCAATCAGCCCCAGCTCCAGCGCTGGGTCTATCTAGGCGTGCTAGCAGGTCTAGTCGGCAGCGTCATGATTGGGATAGCTCTGGGGTCGGGCCTGCAGCAGATGCAGCAGGTGCTGCCTAGCCTGGAGGCTGTGGTCAAGCCGCTGCTGAACGTGCTCTTTGGCGCGATCGCAATTATCCTCTTGAGCTGGATGCTGGTATGGATGACTCGGCAGGCCCGCTCCCTTAAGGCTGAGCTAGAAGGCAGCATTACCGCCGTGCTTCAGGACTCTGATACAGCAGGTTGGAGCGTGTTTAGCCTAATTTGCATTGCCGTGCTGCGTGAAGGGTTTGAGACGGTGCTGTTTCTCTTTACCACCAGCCAGGGGGGCATGACAGGGGCGGCTGTAGGGGGTGCGGTCGCAGGTCTTCTTACCGCTGCCTTGATGGGTCTAGCTCTCTTCCGCTGGGGAGTTCGCATCAACCTCAAACGCTTCTTTCAGGTCATGGGCGTCCTGCTGCTGCTCATCATCGGCGGCTTGGTCATCTCTGCGTTCAAGAATCTGGATGCGGCTTTGGCCGCTGTTAGCCAGCTCGATCTGCGCAACTCCGACCTGTGCTTCTCCCAAAGCTCCTGCATATTAGGGCCGGAAATTTGGGATGGCAGCCGCTTTATGCCGGAAAAAGCCTTCCCCGGCATCCTGCTCAAAACCCTCTTTGGCTACCGCGAACATCTCTACCTGGTGCAGATCTTGGCCTATCTAGGCTTTATGACCACCGTAGGGGGCACTTATTTTCGTAGCCTCAACCCAGCACCTCGTGCAAAAGCGGCCACCAGCAGCTAATACCAGCTAGCCAGGAGCCATTTGCAGTTTGTGAGCGGGGGCAACCGCTTAACCCGGAGGCTGCTCCAGTTCGGTGACCGTTCCCGGTTCTAGAAGCTGGTCGCTGGCTTGAAGTGAGCAGTTAATGGGGAAGCTGAGGCTGTGCAGCACCCGAGTTGCGTGCTTGTTCCAGATGTTGAAGTAGAAGCCACCTCGGGCCCCACTTGGCATTGAGCAGGCGTGTCGAGCCAGGTAGCCGACTGCTGGCAATCGTGATCCGCAGCATTAGCTGTCCGTTCTACCGATACACCCAGGCCGTTGTGCGGGTTACCCCTTGGCACACGAAAACTGATTTCGGGCGTGCTGCTGCCCGGTGCGTCGTTGAGAACTCTGACATACGGCTCATACACCCAGCCCTCGACAGGCCCAGTCATAACGTATAGCCATTCCCTCTGAGTGTCGATGATTTTGGCCTGGCTACCGCGCGGTGTAGTGCCTCGAACGGAGTAGCTCGTGCCGGGCCCCGATCACAGATTGAGTCCATCGACCTGCACCTCGGCAATCTACGCTAAAGCCGCAGAACCAGACACACCAACCGCTACTGTGGCCGACAACAGCCCCATTACCCAAGTTCTAAGGTTCATTCGTAGGTCCAACTAACCGAACTAAAGCCGTATCTACGGCAAAAGCTGCTAGCGCTAGCGCCAGGTATAGCCCTCGTTTGAGCTATTCAACCGGTCTACTGAGCAGTAAGCTCACCCTACGGCATGAATATAAGAAACTGATATTGGGTTTAGGGATTCGTCCGCTCCCACATTATGCCTCAATGGCCGTCGCTCAATCTTCACGGGCTCCGCTAAGACAGCTTCACAGCAACCCGACAGCATTGCTAAACTTTTAGCCCAACCAATTAGGCTCTTACAATCAGAAACAGACCTACCGCAATCATCACAACACCTGCGACGGTATTCATTCCTTTTCTGACTCTCGAACCAATCAGCAATCTGGCTCTGTTAGCCATGAAAGCATAGCCTAGCTTTACCCCGCCTACAGCAACGATGGTAACGGCAATGACGATACCTGCATCTAGATACGATACGGTCGAAAGGTCCACAAACGCCGGCAAAAACCCAAGATAGAACAAGGTTGCTTTTTGATCGGCTAGCGTGATTGAAAGCCCAGTCATAAAACTGGAAAGTAAAGAAGATTTGTCAACGTCTTCTGCGGCCACGCGATGCGCTTTATCTCGACATAAGCCTACCCCGAGAAGAATGAGGTATGCGCCTCCTAGATATTTGACGAGGCCAAAAAGCTCCCCCATCGTTTCAGCTAAGAACGACAAGCCCCAAATAGCCGCAACAATGAAAAGAATATCGCCTACCACGATTCCAAAAGCCGTAAATGCCCCATGGATAAATCCAGAGGCGGCTGATCGAGCAGAGACCGCCAGCACGCTAACGCTAGGAATAGCAGCTAGCACGACCATAGCGCCGAACAGGGCCGTAATGCTGCTGAAAGTCATACTGCTTTGCATTCTCCTAACGTCGAATTTTGATGCCAGAGGGGTTGGAAACTATGTATTGACAGGTGAAAGCAACTGTAGAAGCGTAAGTAGGCTTAATTCCGGAAACCAGGCATAACTTTAGCGCTTTACTCTGTTTTTGCTCAACTGTTATACACTTCTTCTATCAAAGGC
>DATNQE010000431.1:0-3807 GCA_036702895.1 Trichocoleus sp.
AGTCAGCGTTCCATCTGGCCCTTGCAGCGACAGGATAAAGATAGTGAACATAGGGCCGTAAAGAAACAGCACAAACAGCCCGAAGAAAGCAGCTAGAACGTAAAACGCCAGGGATTTTTTACGCATGATTCAGGGTGGGGGTTTAGGGTCCAGGGTTCAGGGTCCAGGGTTCAGGGTTCAGGGTCTAGAGTTCTTTGCGAATGTCGAATATCCGCAGAATCGACACCACCATAATCAGCGTCACCGCCAGCAGCACTACGGCGTTTGCAGCGGCTAAGGGATACTGCAAACTGCCAATTTGAGTTTGAATCAGCTTGCCGACCGAAGCCGACTGCCCACCCCCCATTAGGCGCACCGTAACAAACTCGCCCATCACCAGCGTCACGATAAAAATAGAGCCGATGGCAATGCCAGGGGACGAGAGCGGCAAAATCACTTCCTTGAAGGTCGCCAGTCCCGACGCACCCATGTCTTGAGCAGCCGTGATTAGATTGCGATCGATGCGCATCAGGCTGTTGAAGATTGGGGCAATCATAAAAATGATGTAGAGGTGCACCATCCCCAGCACCACCGCAAAATCTGAGTAGAGCAAAAACTCCAGCGGCGCATCAATCAAGCCCAGGCTCAGCAGCGTCTGGTTAACCAATCCCTCTCGACCCAGCAGCGGCAACCAAGAGATCATGCGGATGATGTTGGAGGTCAAAAACGGAATGGTGCAGACCAGAAAAAGAATGACCTGCCACTTCAGCTCCTCCACATAAAACGCCAGAAAATAGGCTACCGGGTAGCCGATTAGCAGCGTCGCCAGCCACACCAGACCCACAAACTTGAAGGTGTTGAGGTAAGTCTTGAGGGTGACATCGGAGGTGAAAAGGCCGATGTAGTTATCCAGGGTGAAAGCCGGCGTCATGCTGTAGCCGTTGAACTCCCAAAAGCTGACTACCCCAATCAGCACAATGGGAAAGACCAAAAACAGCAGCAGCGCAAACGTCTGCGGCGTGATCAGAAAATAGGGCTTAAGCAGCTTCCAGGTGTTTGACATGGCCTCGTAGGGTGGGCAATGCCCACCGAAAAATTAAATTCAGGGCAAACTGTGAGACACCGCCCACCAGTAGCCAAAGCGCTCAACCGCCAGCACCATCGTCGGCAGCAAAAACCGCAGGATGCACATTCCCCACGGCAAAAAATGTAGGGCGGGCAGTGCCCACCCTACGGCATATCAGGCCAACGCTACGAAGCGATGAACTCGTTCCACTTCTGCACCAGATAGGTGTTTTCAGCCATCGTCGAGTTCCAGCAAACGATGTTGCCAAAGCGCTCTTTAAAGGAGCCACCGTCGCGCACTGCCCCGGCTTTCTCCAGGGTCTTGCCAAAGGGATCTACCATGTCTACCGCAGCGGGCTTGCCTTCGTACCAGAAGTCCCACTCTTCGGCGCTCATGAACTTACGGGCATTCTCCGGCGCGGCGCTGTAGTAGCCCTGGCGGCCTAGGAAGGCGCCCACCCAGCCGTCGAGCATCCAGTTGATGTACTCGTAGGCCGCATCGAGCTGAATGCCGGAGAGGTTTTTGGAGAGGCCAATGCCGCCGCCCCAGCCGCGGTAGCCCTCTTTGAGCGGCGCGTAGATACACTCAGTGCCTTTGGATTTAACAGCAGTGACCGCAGGCGACCACATGGACTGAAGCACCACCTCGCCCGACGCCATCAGGTTGACAGACTCATCAAAGGTCTTCCAGAAGGCGCGGAACTGGCCTGCGGCTTTTTGCTCTTTGAGGATGTTGGTGATCTGGTCGATCTCCGCGCGGGTCATGTTGCCCTTGTCGCCAAAGGTCATCAGGCCCAGCGCCTCGGCCACCATGGCCGCATCCATAATGCCGATTTGAGGAATGTCAATCAGCGACGTTTTGCCCTTGAACTCGCTGTTAAACAGCTCGCCCCAGCTCTCGATCTTGCGGTTTACCAGGTCGGGGCGGTAGCCCAGCGTGTCGGCGTTGTACTGGAAGGGAATCAGCGTGGCGTAGTCGGTAGGAGACGTCGCAAACTCCTTTGAGTCAGGGCCGGTGACATACATTACCCGGTAAGGCGCCGTTCCCTGGGACTGCTCAACCGGCATGCCCTCGTATTTGCCCTGGGTGAAGAATGAAACGATCTTGTCGTAGGCCGTGACCCTGTTAATGTCGATGGGCAGCAGGTTGCCGGAGGGCACCACCAGCGGCAGGCTGAAATACTCGCCGTCAAAAATGTCGTACTGCTTAGGCTGGGTGATGGCAATCTGATTGTTTTCCTCGGTGCTCAGCGCCCGCATCTCCAGCTTGAAGCCCAAATCTTCCTGAGCTTTGTCGCGGATCTCGTTGATTTGAGAAACGCCGGTGCCAATCAGGCGCAGAGTAACGTCTTTGGTCTGGTTGGTATTGACTTGGGGGCCTGGGGCAGGGTTGTTCGGCGTACCGCTGGGAGCAGCGCAGCGGGTAGCAGTCAAAAAAGCTCCGGCGGCAAGACCCGTGCGAATGACGTTACGGCGAGAGATTTTACCCATGGTTCAGTGTTCTTGGTGAATGGTTAAAAGGGTTTTGAAGGCAGAGGGCAAACGGCAGGAGGCAGAGGGCCGAAGTGTACTCCTTGCTGACTAATGCGGCAGAAAGACACAGTCTTCGGCTGCCCAATCCAGCGCGACCACCTGCCCTTCGTTCAGGGGTGCCTGCATCCAGTCGGTGGTTTTGACCTTGTAGAGAATTTCGGCCCCGTTTTTTTCCAGCGCTAGCGAGACGCGAGTGATGTAGCCCGTGAACTCAACAGCGGTAATGCGAGCAGTCACTCGATTAGTCACTGGGGTTGGCCTAACTGAAGTTTCTGCTTCTAGAGCGCTCAGATGTAGTCGGTCGGCGCGAACGCTGCACGCAGCCACATTACCGGGCTGGGCAAACTCACCGCGACAGAGCAGCGGGCCTATGCCCTCAACCTCAAGTTGAATCAGGTAGCCCTGCGTATCCTGCACAACACTTGTCACCGTGCCGGGGAAGATGTTGTTGTCGCCGGTAAAGCGAGCCACAAACTGGGAGGTGGGCTTGGAGAAAATCTCTTGCGGAGTGCCTACCTGGTCGATGCGGCCATGGTCCATGACCACAATCTGGTCGGAGAGGGAGTAGGCTTCGTCCTGGTTGTGGGTGACCTGAATAAAGGTCATGCCAAACTGGCGCTGGAGCTTGCGCAGTTCACTGCGGGTTTTAACGCGTAACGACTCATCTAAAGCACTTAAGGGTTCGTCGAGCAGCAGCACCTGGGGACGAGTTACCAAAGCGCGAGCCAGGGCCACCCGCTGCTGCTGACCGCCGCTAAGCATGCTGGGCTTGCGCTCTGCAAACTGGGTGAGGCCAACGATTTCTAGCATTTGGCTGACCCGCTCCCGCCGCTCGGGCTCGGGGACATTGTGCATCTTGAGGCCAAACTCAACGTTTTTCCACACCGTTTTGTGAGGAAACAGCGCATAGTTTTGGAACATCATGGCGGTGTTCCGTTTAGAGGGGGGCAGGCCGTTAATTTTGAGATCGCCCAGGTAGATTTCGCCGCTGGTAATTTCCTCGTGCCCCGCAATCATGCGCATAGTGGTCGTTTTGCCGCAGCCGCTGGGCCCAAGCAAACAGCAATAAGTGCCCGCAGGGATATCCAGAGTCAGATCCTGCACGGCGGTAACGGGGCCATATTTCTTGGTGACGGACCGGAGCGATACCCCTTTTGCGTCAGCTGCCAGGGTTTTACTGACAGCCTTAAGCGTAGGGTCGGAGATGACTTGAATATCTTGCATCGTCAA
>DATNQE010000472.1:0-5805 GCA_036702895.1 Trichocoleus sp.
AAGGTAGGCCAAGACCGCTTCTCGCACAAATCCGGTAGGGTGCTGTAGGCAGGCAACCGTGTGGTCGGCGGTCAGGTTCCAGCGCTTGCGGCTGGCCAGGTGAAAGCAGCAGGCCAAGGCCCAATCGGATAAGAAGTTGCGCAGATCTAGAATACTCCGCAGGCGCTGGTTAGGCGTTTGGGGTGAGTAGCGAGCCTGAGCTGCTAGGATGCGCAGCTTTTCCAGATCGGATCGCTTATCTAGAATGCCGAGGAAGGCTCGTTTGCTGGAAATGTCGAGACTGTTGTCGAGAATTTCGATGCCTCTGGCGCGACTGGCTGACGATCCCTGGAGACTCACCTGGGCCGCTTGGATAGCGCTCGGGGGAGAGACAAACCGCAGCAGCATGAAGAACCGCTCAATAGCGTCGTTCTCCAGAGCATCCAGGGCTTCTCGCAAAAGGTCTGCCTCGCGCCCCGAAACTTGTTCTGCGGACAGATCAACTTTGGCCGCTAACATTTGAGCCACAAAAGACAGCTCGGTGTCGAGCAGGTTCTCAATGCCGCTACGGCCCAGCTGGTCAAGGGCCGCATCAATGAAGCTGGAGCGCTTAACGCCCGTTTCTTGAAACAGGGTGAGTAGAATGCGCAGAATCCCGCGACGGGTGTTGCCCCAGGAGGTCATCAGGCTGTTGACCAGAATGTCTAGCGCCTCTGGCGTACCGATACCGCCAATGACCTGCCAGGCCTGATTGCGCAGAGATTCCGGTTTATAGCCATCGGTGGCTAGCCGTTCCAGCATCGGCAGAGCATCGTTGCCGAGGCGAATCAGGGCTTTGACGGCAGCATCGCGGGTTGACTTGTACTGCAGCGCCTTGAGGAGGGAAGGATAGTATTCCTCTAGCTGGGTGGCTGCGATCGCATCGAGCAGCGCCCGCCGCACCCGCAGCGACTCATCCTGCAGCAGGTTACGAATGTAGATCCGCAGCGCCTGCATGTACTCTGCCTCGCCCAGTGCTCGGCAGCCCATCACCCGCTCTCGCTCCTGCTCGTGGGTGAGCATTTTGCGCAGCGTTTCTGTGGCCTCAGCCCGCTCCTGACGGTTGCCCCGCCGCAGCATCATGGAGGCGGCGGTGCCGCGCACGACAGGATCGATATCGGGTTTGAGGTAGGGCCGCAGCGCGTTGATATCGGGGCTGGCTTGGGCCAGCCAAACATAGCGCAGGGCCAGAGCTAGCACCTCAGGCTGCTGGGAGTTTTCCAGCAGTGCGCCTACCTGCTCTTGATAGGCCGGATTGGGATACTCCAGCATGGCCTCCAGGCTCTGGCGCTGGAGCCCCGAGGAAAGGGTTGCCAGCCGGGGGGCTAAAATTTCGCCCACTCCTTTTTGGTCGATGTGGCACAGCAGCTCAATGCAGGAGCGTTTGTCGGCCTCCGAAGCGGGCGCTTCTAGCTGCTCGATAAAGGCCCGCTTCAGCACCCGCAAGTTAGCGTCAGAAAAGCTTAACAGACCCCGTTCAGCCCCTAGCACCAGCAGGTTGAGATAGCGCGATCGCAGCAGGTAAATCACGCCGAACCACACCAGCGCGGCGGTGATTACGCCCACCAAAAAGACCCGCGACTGAAACGCCTCCTGGTAAAAGCCCAGCCGCTCGCAAACTGCGATCGTCAGCAGAATGACGACCCCGGTTAGCCCCATGGAGAAGGGCTCGGCAATGCCTGCCACAAAGGACTGCACGCTGCTGCGCAGCTGGTCGGGAATGGGCTGGAAGAGAACCGGCCGAGTGCTGGCAACGAGGGTGTAGCGCAGCCACTCATCAAAAAACTTGAGAATGACTAGCCCCACAAACAAAATGCTGGCCCCCATGAGAAACGGGTGGCTGAGCACCAGATTAGCTAAGCCCAGCACCACGATCGCTGAGGGCAAAATTAGGCTGACGGTAAAAACGCCCTTGCGCTCGATTAACCGGCTAGAGGTAAACCACTGAGTCAGCAGCTCAATTAGCCCTAGAATGCCGCTAAAAATCCCCAGAAACGCCGCGATTTGGTAGTCGCTTAAATTCAGCTCCAGCTGGTTTAGAAACTGAAACTCAATGGAGAACAGCAGCATCTGCGCCAGTACGAAAAACGCAAAGAGCAGAATGACGTACTGCCGGATTGGCCCCTGCAGGCGGTGCTGGGCCTGATTGAGGCTCGTTTCTTCTGCCTGCCGCTTGGGAGAGTCGGGAAACGCATGCTCGTAGTTTTGGCTCAGATACAGCAGAATGACTGAGCCAATCAGCATGATCAAAAAAGCTAGAAGGAGCACGTTTTCTAGCCCTACCAGCGTTAGCAGCAGGTAGACCGAAAAGCCGCTGAGGACGTCGGCTACCAGATTGCCGCTGCTGATGATGGGGTAGGTGCGCTTAATTTCACGAATGTTGAAAAGCTGGTTTGCCGTTACCGCAACGTTGAGATCGTTGAGATTGTAGATGGCCTCCATCCAGAGCCGCATGGCAAAAACCGTTGCGCCCACCAGCCAGGGAACGTCTAACCCCCAGCGAAAGACCAGGATGGGCAGCGCCATAACTACGGCAATGAGAACAATCACCCAACGCAGCGGCAGCACGCGCTGCAGCCAGGAGTACACCCCGTTGAGGCTAAAGCTGACCCCAGCGCTGAAGATGTAAATCCACGGCAGTGTTGAAGCCCCGTAGGCATCGAGAAACAGTGCTGCTGAGCTGACTTCTAACCACAAAATCCCCATGGAGGTAGCGGTGTAGAAGGCAAACATCAGGAGGGTGCGCTCTCCCTCGCCAGTACGTAGGTTGATCAGCTCAAGCAGACGCTGACCGATGGATATTTGGGCGGAAACGACTCCCTGTGACCTCATGTCGGCGGATGCTCAACCAATTACTGTTGACCTGACTGTCACTTTGCTGACCGTCAATCTTTTTGACCTAACTTTTTGACCTAAGGATACCCGGGCTGCCCTTTTCGATGACAGCTTGGGCTATTGCCCCTTATGTTAGTGCGTTCCTAGTCTTAGGCTTCACTCCGGGTGCGATCGCAGCGTCTGAATCTCCTTAAACGAGATAAAATTATGTACTCTGCCAGCTAACCCCTAGAAAGCGCTGCTTACTTAAGCAGTCTCCTGCTTGGACACGATTGCAGGCCATGTGGTGACACAAGGTTCACCACGGTTTACCGCAGGTGCCGCAACGATCCCAGCAAATTATTTTCATTAACTCACCGCTCGCTCTATCTCAAAAGCCGTACTGCCATGTCTACTGCCACCACCGCTACGTTTTCTCCTCCGTCGATGAAGCACACCCTGTCTGTGTTGGTCGAGGATGAGGCAGGTGTGCTCACTCGCATTGCCGGGCTCTTTGCTCGGCGGGGCTTTAACATTGAGAGCTTGGCAGTGGGGCCAGCGGAAACCCTAGGGATTTCCCGCATTACAATGGTGGTTCCGGGGGATGACCAGGTCGTTGAGCAGTTGACCAAGCAGCTCTACAAGCTGGTGAATGTGCTCAAGGTGCAGGATATTACTGAAATCCCGTGCGTCGAGCGGGAGCTCATGCTGCTCAAAGTCAACGCTAGTAGCTCCACCCGCTCCGAGATTATCGAGCTGGCGCAGATTTTTCGCGCCCGGGTCGTGGATGTTTCAGAGGAGTCTCTGACGCTGGAGGTTGTGGGCGATCCTGGCAAAATGGTGGCCATTGTGCAGGTGCTTAACCGCTTTGGCATTCGCGAGATTGCTCGCACCGGCAAAATTGCCCTGACTCGGGAGTCGGGCGTTAACACTGAGTATCTCAAGTCCCTGGAGAACAAGCTCCAGTAGAGCTTATTTAGAGGCAGTCAAAGGCCTCTCCTATGCGAACGCGCCCTCTGCTAGCAAAGGGCGCGTTTCTAATATCTTGCTCAATGAGACAATGCCTAGGGGTAGAAGCTGAGCTGAGGCAGACCCAGGGTCTCTTCAAAGCCCAGCATCAGGTTGAAGCACTGCACGGCCTGGGCTGCCTGCCCCTTCATCAGGTTGTCGATAGCAGACATGACGATTACCCGCCCTGTGCGGGGGTCGACCTCAATGCCGATGTAGCAACGGTTAGTGCCCCAGGCCCACTTGGTTTGAGGATAGATACCGTTGGACAGCACCGTTACCCAGGGGGAAGAGCGGTAAAAGGCGTTGTAGATGGTGATCAGGTCATCGCGCACCAGACCCGGATCACGCATCGTGGCGTAGATGGTGGAGAGAATGCCTCGCACCATCGGCACTAGGTGGGGCGTAAACTGCACCAGGACTTCCTGGCGCGCTAGCTGGCTGCAAATTTGCTCAATCTCGGGGGTATGGCGGTGACGAGCCACGCTGTAGGCGGCCAAAGAGTTGTCGGCTTCTGCCAGCAGCAGGTTGGTCTTGGCGACTCGGCCGCCGCCCGAGGTGCCAGATTTAGCATCGATAATCAGCGTTTCGGGCTGGGCTAAGCCTTGCTTGAGCAGGGGGGCAATGCCCAGCAGGCTGGCGGTGGGGTAACAGCCGGGGCAGCCGATCAGGCGGGCGGATTGAATGCGATCGCGAAACAACTCTGGTAGACCATAGACAGCCTCTGCGGCTACATCTTGGTCCTTCCGCTCACCGCCGTACCAGCTCTGGTAAACCTCCAGGTCGCTAAAGCGGTAGTCGGCAGAAAGATCAAGCACCCGGCAGCCCTTTGCCAGCAGCGGGGGAGCCATCTCGCAGGCCAGGCCGTTGGGCAGGGACAAAAACACGACCTGACAACGGCTGGCAATAGCGTCTAGATCAATGGCCTCAATGGTGAGCGCAGTCTGCCCGCCTAAGTGCGGATAAATCTCCGAGAATTTTTTGCCGGCGCTGCTGTCGCCCCCTAAGTAGGTAATTTCAGCAGCGGGATGTTCACTTAGCAACCTGACCAGCTGCACCCCGCCGTAGCCAGATGCGCCGATGATACCAACGGAAATAGGATTGGAGGCTAGCTCGCCCATAGCGCTCGAAAAATAGATAGTGTGGCCCCATCGCTTGGCTGCACCCCTGCCGCCTAAGACCTGAGATGCGACATTGTAATACTAAACTTGCTTTAGCACAGTAAAGTTCTCAGGAAATGCAGATTTAATGACTGCCATAGCGGTCGGGCCTACAATCTTATATAGACAACCATCGATACACAAGGTTTATCAGGATCGTGTCCAACCCGGCTTTAGGGAATTTAGACGCTACCCCTCTTCAGTCTGCGTCTCTCGACTCCGTTGATTTCCGGTTCGATACCGTTGAGGAGGCCCTGCTCGATCTAGCGGCAGGTCGCGCCATCGTGGTGGTTGACGACGAGAACCGGGAGAACGAGGGGGACGTGATTTGCGCCGCCCAGTTTGCTACCCCAGACATGATTAACTTCATGGCGGTAGAAGCCCGAGGCTTAATTTGTCTGGCAATGACAGGGGAGCGGCTCGACGAGCTAGAGCTGCCGCTAATGGTCAGCCAGAGCGTGTTTGAGGATGAAAACGAGCAGACCGCCTTCACGGTCAGTATTGATGCTGGGCTGCACTGGGGGGTGACCACGGGTATTTCGGCGGAAGATCGGGCCCGCACTATTCAGGTGGCAATCAACCCCAAGGCCCGCCCAATGGACTTGCGGCGACCCGGACACATTTTCCCGCTGCGGGCCAAAGATGGTGGCGTGCTCAAGCGGGCAGGCCATACCGAGGCGGCGGTGGATTTGGCGCGCCTGGCGGGGCTGTATCCCTCCGGCGTGATTTGTGAAATCCAGAACCCGGACGGCTCTATGGCGCGCCTGCCGGAGTTAATAGACTACGCTCGCACCCATCAATTGAA
>DATNQE010000511.1:0-3952 GCA_036702895.1 Trichocoleus sp.
AAGTTCGAGTCTTTATGGATTTTCTCAAAAAAACTATTTCTAGTTGACTTAGCCAGAGAATCAAGTTCCTTTCACTGAGGCCCCTAGCATGCGGAAGTTAACATATCTCGTCGCTTGCAGCGTTGATGGGTTTATTGCTCAGCCGGACGGTTCCTTCGATGGATTTTCTCAAGACGTTGAATACTTCAAGGCTGTGTTTGCAACCTTCCCTGAGACGGCGCCGACTCACTTTCGAGAACCCCTGGGTATTACTGCCGAGAATCAATGGTTCGATACTGTGCTGATGGGAAGAAAAACCTACGAAAACGGCTTGAAGATAGGCGTGACGAGCCCCTACTCTCACATGAAGCAGTATCTTTTCTCCCGCACCATGGAGGAAAGCCCTGACAGAAACGTTGAACTTATTTCAGCCAATGCGGCGGAGCGGGTTGCGGCCCTAAAAAACGAAACCGGTAAAGGCATTTGGCTCTGTGGCGGTGGCAGTTTAGCAACAGAGCTTCTTGCCCACAATCTAGTGGATCAATTGATTCTCAAACTGAACCCGTTTCTGATGGGTTCAGGCATCCCCTTATTTGCCGATGTGATTCAGCAAACGGCTTTAGAGCTGGTCAGCAGCAAGACCTATGAAAACGGAGCCGTGCTGCTTCACTACAGCGTTACCCAGCCAGCTGCAGTCAGCAGCCCAAATCCTGATGACTAACCCTCCAGCAGCCCGGCAGGCGGACTAATTTCGATGTAGCCCTGCTCTAGATTCACGACGGGCACAATTTCTTCGACAAAGGGCACCAAAATAGGCAGGGGCTGCTTTTTCTTTCCGGATTTAGAGGAAGGGGCTGGTTCAGCGGGCGCTGTTTCGCCTAGGGGCATTGCGCCGGGGTGCAGCTCTACCGCCAGCAGGTCGTTACCCGCTGCGTAGACATCGACAACGGTGCCAATTTCCGTTTGGCTCTCGTGGAGAATTACCTTCAACCCCACCAGATCGGAGACAAAAAACTCTCCGGGATCTAGCTCTGGGCGCTCGCTGGTAGGCACCAGCAGAGCCGCGTTGTGCAGGTTCTCGGCCTGGGTGCGATCGCAAATCTCCTTAAACTGCACCACGTACAGCCCTTTGCCTGCGAGATAGCGCCCCTCCACCAGCTCCAGTTCCTCTAACGCCTGGGTGTGGGCGCGACGAATCCAGCGCTTTCCCGGTTTGAGAAAGCGCTCTGGGAAATCGCTGTCGGGGTAGATCCGCACTTCGCCGCGTAGCCCTTGGGCGCCAACGATGCGGCCCACCTCCAGCCACTCTTCTGCCTGTTCTGTCACCATCTACACCCCCACCGGCTGCTTAGAGCTGGGCTGGCGCTGGTAGATCTCATCCGTCAGCTGGGCCAGCCGCTTCAGGGCCGTGGCAATTTCCTCATTGCTGGCGGTGAGGCTGATGCGAATGCACTGCTTGGCGTGGGGCCAGTCCTCGCGCAGGCCGGGGAAGAAGGGGCTACCGGGCACGGCAATTACGCCCTGCTGCTTCAGCTCCTGATACAGCTCCCAGTCAGTCATGGGCAGCTGGTCAAACCACATCCAGGCGAAGATTGAGCCCTCGCCCCGGTGCAGGTACCAGGGCACCGACTGGGGCATGTGCTCATCCAGCGTGGCCTCTAGCACGTCAAACTTTTGCTGGTAGTAGGGACGAATCACCCGCTCTGAGATTTCAGCCAGCGCGCCCGATGCGATCGCGCGCGCCGCAATCGCCTGGCCGTAGCGCGAGGAGTGGATGCACAGGTTAGTTTGGAAACACTCCAACACCCGAATGATCGATTCGTCGCCGATGGCAATACCCAATCGCTCACCGGGCAGTCCCGCTTTAGACAAGCTCATGCAGTGAACCACGGTTCTGCCAAACAGCGGCGCCATCTCGGTGAAGTTGAGCGCCGGGAAGGGGGACGCATAGGCCGAATCCACAAAAACCGGCACGTTTTGCGCCGCCGCCAGATCGGCAATCCGGCTAACCTCCTCGTCGGAAATGACATTGCCCGTGGGATTGCAGGGCCGAGAGAACAGCACAAAGCCTGTGTTCTCGTTCACCTCAAACTGACTGAAGTCGGGTCGGTACTTAAAGCGGTGCCCCATCTCGTCAACATCAAGCGACGGCTTGTAGGCTTTGAGGGCCTCGGGAATGAGCGACACACCGCCATAGCCCGTATAGTCCGGGCTCAGAGGCAGCACAATTTCCTTGAGCTGACCGCTCTGGGTGTAGCCGCCAAAGGCATTGGCCGCAAAGAAGTAGAGGGACTGGCTGCCGGGGGTGATGAGAATATTGCGATCGCTCAGGTTCAGCCCGTAGCGCTGGTTAAAATCCTGTACTACCGCCGCAATTAGCGGCTCATATCCCTGACTAGAGCCATAGCGGCATACCACCTCGCCATACTCTGAGCTAGAGAGCAAATCCTGAGTACAGTCACGCCAGAGCTGCTCCACCTCCGGCAAAATCACCGGGTTGCCCGCGCTCAGGTTGATAAACGTCTGCCCCGATCCTGAGCGCAGCGTCTCGATGATGTCCTTCATAATTGCGCGCACCCCGGTCAGGTGCGACATTTGATCACCAAACTGAGTCAGAGCAGGGTTCATAGCGTTCTTTAAGCGTGCAAATGAGGAGAACAGTCTAGAGGGCTGATTGAGTAATTGCCTGCCCAGGCTCTACCGGCAGTTCCACCAGTCCAACAGGAGCCAGAATGCCCAAGCAGCCCCTTTAATCAACGCATCAAATGTTCGATCAACTATAGCAGCCCGCCTGGGGACAGACCCGAGACAATTCCGCCCAGTTTTCAGCTGGAACTGTATTCACCCGCAGACGCTACAGCACTGTCCTGAGTTAGGACAGCTGGCTTCAACTTGCCATGCCATAACCCTCATCACGCAACGCTATAGCTTCAACCTGCCCTGTGTTGTGCAGCGCTACCAGTTATTCCGCCGCAAATTGTATAGAGTATCTGATGGAAGAAGTGCTCGAAGTGCTTGTAGAGCACACGCCACTGCCTACTCCGCACCATAGCCAATCCATAAATTTAGAATTGCCAACAGGAAGAGGCAGACACACCGATGAACACATTGATGCTGGGCTTTACCGCCAGTCTGCTGGCCGGACTGGGTACAGGCGTAGGGGCACTGCCGGTGCTGCTGCCCTATAAGCCCTCCGAGCGTACGCAGGGTGTACTGTTGGGTATAGGCGGCGGCATTATGCTAGCAGCCAGCTCGTTTTCTCTAATTGTGCCAGGCACCGAAGCCGCTATTGAGATGGGCTCCTCTCCCGCTGGAGCCGCCCTGGTCATGCTGGTAGGCGTGCTGATGGGAGGCGGCTTTCTCTGGCTGGCCCACAATACCTTTCCCCACGAGCACATCTTTAAAGGGCAAGAGGGCCCTGCTGCTCAAAACCTCAAGCGTATCTGGCTGTTCATCATCGCCATTACCCTGCACAACTTTCCCGAGGGTTTGGCGGTTGGCGTTGGCTTTGGCGGCGGCGAACAGGCCGGTGCCTTGGCTTTGGCAGCAGGGATTGGCCTGCAAAACATTCCTGAGGGCTTGGTGGTTGCGATCGCGCTGCGCGATTTAAACTACTCGCCACGCTATGCCCTCAGCCTCTCAACGCTCACCGGCCTAGTAGAACCCATCGGCGGGCTAGTCGGCGCTGGCATTGTAGGACTTGCTCAACCCGTCTTGCCCTGGGCTATGGCCTTTGCCGCCGGAGCCATGCTGTTTGTCATTGTGGACGACATCATCCCCGACATCGACCAAAAAAGCTTTGGTCAACGGGGCACTCTAGGCGTGATGGTAGGCTTTGTCGTCATGATGTTTCTAGATATCGCCCTCGGCTAAGCGATTATCCAGAGCGGTTCACGCCAATCCAACCCTCGGTTCAGGCTGAGGGTCAGGCCGGTTCCTCAATACTGAAATACGGACAGAGTTTGGCGGGGGC
>DATNQE010000517.1:0-2701 GCA_036702895.1 Trichocoleus sp.
GCAACCGCTACTTCATCACGCTAACGCCGCTCGATCAGCTCGATTGGGCTATCGGTACCGTTATTCCAGAGGCCAGCTATCTGGCTGAAATCAACCGCAACAAGCAGATTTTATTAGTCATGATTGTTGTGTTTACCGGGGTGACCGCCGGTGCCGCGGTGCTGTTGGCCGATCGTTTTATTGCGCGGCCGGTTTTAGGCATTGCCCACGCAGCTCGAGCCATTGAATCGGAATGCTTTGAGCTGGATCGACTGGGCCAGATTGCCCAGCGAGGCGACGAAATTGGCCAGCTGGCACGAGTGTTTAAGCGGATGGCCCAGGAGGTCTACAGCCGGGAGCAGCAGCTCAAGCAGCAAGTCAGGGATCTGCGAATTGAAGTCGACGAGGCTCGCCGTAGCCGTCATGTGCAGGAGATTGTGGAGACCGACTTTTTTCAAAACCTGGTTATCAAAGCCAAAGCGCTGCGTAGCCGAGACAGCAGGAACCGTCAAGGTTAGATTAGCGCCCCTGCAGACGCTGCGTCCCAGACACCCCTAGATAACTTGCCAGATAACTTGCCGATCGCCAGTCCTGAAGGATCCGAGGCTTCCCCCGAGGTCACTTCCGAACCGCAGCTAAACGGCCTGCCATAGGGTTCAAAGTAGAAAGGGGTTTATGCGGAGGATGCTTCATTGCTCTAGGGCAATCGCACGCTTGAGCTGACTACACCCACCCCAAACCCTATGCCGCTCTTTAAGCCACGGACAGCGGCGACTGGGCTGCCCTAACAGCTCTACCAGGGGCCGGGAAAAATCTCAGGCGAGGCTGCTTGACCGACGCTCTCACCCGATTGCCGACATCAATCCGCTGGCCCAGTGTGGTGCGAGCATGGAGAGTCCGGCCTGAGGGGGTGAGTAAACAGTATTTGTACTCCCGGCCTAGAAACTGGCGGTCACGCACCAGTAGCGGGGCAGAGTCATCCGCTTCGAGGTGTAGGTCCTCCTGGCGAATCATCAATTCACCGCTGCTGAGATCAGGCGTTTCTTCAGCGGCGCACGGTTCAACACTGACGTTAAAACAGCCCACCTCAGTTTCCCATCCCTCATGACCGCGACGAGCCGGGACAAAGTTGGCCTGGGTGACAAACTCGGCAATAAAGCGAGAGGCGGGTCGACTGTAAATCTCTTCCGGGGTGCCTAGTTGCTCAATGTGACCATGGCGCATCACGGCGACCTGATCGGCAATGGCTAGGGCTTCCTCCTGGTCGTGGGTGACAAACACGCCAGAGGCGCTTACCTGTTTAAGAATGTCGCGCACCTCCTGGCGTAGGTACAGCCGCACCTGCACATCCAAATTGCTAAACGGCTCGTCGAGCAGAATCAGCGAAGGGCGAGGCGCAAGGGCACGAGCTAAGGCAACCCGCTGCTGCTGGCCGCCCGAGAGTTCGTGAGGATAGCGACTTTCCAGGCCCTGTAGCCCCACTAGCGCGATCGCATCTGCCGTCCGCTGCTGCACCTGCTTGGTCGAAAGCCCCTGTTTACGAGCTTGGTGCTGCAACCCAAAAGCTACATTCTTCTCCACGCTCAGATGAGGAAACAGGGCGTAGTCCTGAAAGACAATACCAACGTCCCGCTGTTCTGGGGTCACCCAGCGATTGCCGCAAACCTGACGCCCCGCCAGCTCAATTGTGCCTGCATCGGGTCGCTCGAACCCAGCAATCAGCCGCAGTAGGGTTGTTTTACCGCATCCAGACGGCCCGAGCAGCCCGAGCAGCTGCCCCTGCTGCAGGGATAGGCTAACTCCGTTGACCGCTGGTGCAAGGTTGGCGGCAAACTGGCGGGTAACACCTTGGAGACTGAGGACCGTGGGGAATGACATGAACTTCACTTGGTGAACTTGAGCCTGAAATTAGCTCTGGAACTAGCTTCTAACGGAGTCTAAGCGGGCGGAGTGCGGTGGCGGTAGAAGATAAGATGCTACTGAGTCGTTATTGAAAATTCTACTCAACAATCCTGCCAAAGAGGCGATCTCGACGGGAACTGCCTTTATCTGGCTTCTATAACGGCAGGGATGAAGATGGTGTGGCGGCACGGGCAGAGAGGAGCTGCTGTCTGTTGCTTAGCTCTTCTCAAAAATAGTTCTCAGCAGGTGTCTTACCCAAATTCCCTCTCAGGATGCCCAACGCCAGCAATAGGGGTTCAAAAAGCTGCTCTCGACTCTCCTAAAAGTTTGTAAATTCAGCCAGTTAATCTGTCGATCCCTCCGGCAACCAGAGGGTGCCAGAGGGTTGCCAGAGGGATCGAAGCTCTCTTTAGGATTTAGAAGAGAAGATTTAGAAGAACCGAAGCTACTTCCAACCAGTGCGGTCAACAATTTTGACCACCTCTGAATTGTTGCGGCCGTAGGCTGCAACGTTGGTTTCGTCTACCTTAAAGTTCCCCAGTTCCGCTACCACCGGATCGACTTCCACGTCTTTGACCACGGGGTATTCGTTGTTGCTGTTAGCAAAAATGCTCTGGGCTTCGGGCGTGACCAGAAACTCTAGGAATGCGATCGCATTGTCTTGATTAGGCGCATTGATCAGCACACCGCCGCCGCTGATATTGACGTGGGTGCCCCGGTCTTCCTGGTTGGGGAAGAATACCCCTGTTGCCTCGGCTACCGCCTGCTCGTCAGCCTTGTCAGATTTGGCAAGACGCGCCCAGTAGTAGTGGTTAACGAT
>DATNQE010000537.1:0-13144 GCA_036702895.1 Trichocoleus sp.
CGTCTAGCAGCTCGGCTAGATCCTCCAGGTGGTCGGTCATCATAAACGGCTCGTGCACGCGGCTACTGCCGTACCCGCGTAGGTCGGGTGCCAAGGTGCGGTAACGCCCGTAGGGGCTATTGGAAAGGTGGTCAGTAAAGACGGCCATGCTTTGGCTAGAGCCCGGATGACCATGTAGGCAAAGAATAGGGTAACCCTGACCCTGGCTGCGGGTGTAGAGGCGCATGGGGGGGAAGTTTTGACTAGAGTAGAGAGTAGGGTCGCAATGAGTAGGGCGCATTACGCCTTGTTATGACGCAGTAATGACGCACCCGCTGGAGCATCAAGCAAGCTTTTTGCCGATACAGTGCTAGCAAGGCGTGCTAAAGGGAGCAGTTGCGGGATGGGCAAAGGACAACAGCCCGTGCCGTCGCTGGTAGATATCTGCTTTGGCAGGCACACTCTGCTTTGCCCATCCTGCGAACCTAGGGATAATGCCTCTTAATTCTGAGCTTTTTCAAAGTCCAGAGCGGCCGAGTTCATGCAAAAGCGCTGACCTGTCGGAGCTGGGCCATCGTTAAAAACATGGCCTAGGTGAGCATCACAGGCGGCACAAAGAACTTCAGTCCGCACCATGAAGTGGCTAAAGTCAGTTTTGGTAGCCACATTTTCCGGCTTAGAGGGAGCCCAAAAGCTGGGCCAACCGGTACCTGAGTCGAACTTAGCGTCAGAGCTGAACAGTTCACTGCCGCAGCAAATGCACTTGTAGGTACCTTTCTCCTTATTGTCGTGGTGCTTCCCAGTAAAGGCTCGCTCAGTACCCTTTTTGCGGGTAACTTGGTACTGCTCAGGGGTAAGCTGCTGCTGCCACTCTTCTTCAGTTTTTTTGATTTTTTCAACCATGCTGCTGCCAGGAATCTCAATGTTGAAACAAAGAACCCAAACTACCTCCAGTAGCGGGCTCCTTGCCTGATCGTAACGCAGCACAATGACGGTATGAGTTCGGGGTTTAGGGCTTACCTTAGGACTTGCTGAGAGTTGAATTGATAAACTGCCCTGAAGGTTGCTCTAGAGCTTGCTAGGCCGCTTATTTTGGGCCAAAAGCACCACCGAAGAGCGGGCCCCAACTGGGTAAGCTGCCCCGTCGAACATGGGGGCCGTTTCGGGATCGCAGAAGTCGCGAGGAGCCGCTACAGCAGTATCAACAATGCGGTACCAGCGCTGCTCAGGCTCGAGTTCGGGCAGCTCGAAAATGAGTCCCTCCCAGTAGGCATTGAGCATAATGTGCAGCTCTTCATCGGCATCGGGGTGCCGTAGGGTGAAGGCGAGGCTGTGGGAGTTTTCGGACCAGTCAGGTTGGCCTAGATGAACGCCATGCCAGATAACGTGGGGTTTGTGGGTCCAAATATCCGTGATCGTCAGCACCCGCTCCAACTGCATGATTTTCAGTTTCTGAGTGAAGCGAATGAGCCCCTGGGTAAAGCGCAGCAGGGGAGCCTCTTTTTCCACCGCATCCCAGTTAAACCAGCTCACCTCGTTGTCCTGGCAGTAGGCATTATTGTTGCCTAGTTGGGTGCGGCGTACTTCATCCCCCATCAGCAGCATGGGCGTACCCTGAGAGAAAAAGACCAGGGTTAGCAGGTTTTTGATCTGCCGGAGCCGCAGCTTTTCAATATCTGGGTTGTCGGTGGGTCCTTCGTAGCCGCAGTTCCAGCTGTAGTTGTCGTTAGTACCGTCGCGGCTGTGCTCACCGTTGCTCTCGTTGTGCTTGCGGTTGTAGGAAACCAGGTCGTTGAGCGTAAAGCCGTCGTGGCAGGTGACGAAGTGAATGCTGCGGTTGGGTTCGCGGTCGGGCTCTGGGTAGATATCGGGGCTACCTAAAATGCGATCGGCCATTTCTGGCACTGCCCCTGTGTCGCCCTTAACAAAGCGTCGGACGTGGTCGCGGTAGGGGCCGTTCCACTCGGCAAAGCGATCGCCAATAAAGCTGCCCACCTGGTAGAGCCCTGCGGCGTCCCAAGCTTCCGCAATCATTTTGGTGCCTGCCAAAATGGGATCGGACTCAATGCTCCAAAGGATCGGGGGATCATCAACAGGATAGCCGTACATATCCCTAGCCAGCACCGAGGCCAAGTCAAAGCGGAAGCCGTCGACGTGCATTTCGGAAACCCAATAGCGCAGGCTATCGATGATCAGTCGACCAACAACCGCATGATTGGCCTTAACGCTGTTGCCGCAGCCGCTGAAGTTGGCATAGTGGGCAGGGTTTTTGGCATCCAGGATGTAGTAGGTGTGGTTGTCAAAGCCTTTGAAGGAGAGGGTAGGCCCTTCGTGGTTGCCCTCGGCAGTGTGGTTAAACACGACATCGAGAATGACCTCGATGCCCGCTTTGTGCAGAGCTTTGACCATGTCGCGAAACTCGTCGACTGGCCCCAGGGGCGTTTTGGAGGAACTGTAGCCCCGGTGGGGCGCAAAAAAGGCTAGAGTGCTGTAACCCCAGTAGTTTCCCAGGCCGGGACGGGCATCTTGGGTATCGAACTGGTGAATGGGCAGCAGCTCGACCGCAGTCACCCCTAGTTCCTTTAGGTAGGGGATTTTTTCAATGACTCCGGCGTAGGTGCCGCGATTTTTCTCTGATAGCCCAGAGTTAGGGTGGCGAGTGAAGCCGCCGACGTGCATTTCATAGATGACGCTGGAGGCGAAAGGTAGCCGCAGGGGGCGATCGCCCTCCCAATCGTAGGAGCGGCTGTCAACAACAACGCCGCGCAGAGCGGCGGGGCAGTTGTCCTGCTCATAGGCAATGGCAGCCTTGCGGTCGTAAAGCAGGTCGCCCGCTACGGCTTTAGCATAGGGATCGAGCAGTACCTTAGCCGGATCGAAGCGATAACCCTGGCTAGGAGCATAGGGGCCATGGGCGCGATAGGCATACACCTGGCCGGCTTTGAGTCCTGGTACTAGAATGTGCCAGTACTGAAAGGTCCGGTTCCAGCGCGGGTCGAGGGGAATAGTTCGAGACGGTTGGGGATCATCTGGCCCATCAAACAGGAGCAGGTCAATGCCTGTAGCGTGCTTGGAGTAAACGCAGAAGTTTACGCCAATGGCATAGACGGTGGCTCCCAAAGGGTAACTTTGTCCCGGCAACACTTTCATGTCCATGAGTCTCTCCGGGAGCGATAAGGGATTGCTGTTGCCAATCAAATTGGGGCGTGGCCTCTATCGAAAGTTCTAATGCAGAGCTGATATCAAATTTTAGGTCGACTGGCGGTTTTACCTCACAAAGGTCTTAATCCTTAACGCCAGCGAGTACTGGGGAATGGGCGGGAGAGGATGGCAAGGCTAGAGAAGTGGAGCCTTAGTAATAAATTCCTCAGCGACGGTTCACTTTGTCACACTAGAGTAATACCCTTGGAGCTTTTGCTAACTCCTCAAAGGAGCAGTGTTCAAACTGGCTTTGGGGCTTCCTTGGGGCTGCTATGCTGCTGGAATCTGTCTGGCTATCGGCTCAACTAATCTTTAGTGCTGTCATTAATGAACCGCATTGACTACCTGCGTATTAGCCTGATCGACCGCTGCAATTTTCGGTGCCAGTACTGCATGCCTGAGGGGGCTGAGATGGAGTACGTGCTGCGGCAGCACTGGCTGAGCCGGGAGGAGTTGCGATCGCTCCTCCAATATGTCTTTATCCCCCTCGGCTTCACCCGGTTTCGGCTGACGGGTGGGGAGCCGCTGCTACGGCCCGATGTGGTGGGGATTGTAGAAGACATTTCGGCTCTCCCTCAGACCGAGGACCTGGCGATGACCACCAACGCCTTTCGCCTAGAGAAGCTGGCACAGCCTCTATGGGATGCAGGACTGCGGCGGATCAACATCAGCCTCGACTCCTTGGATCCACAGGTCTTTGAGGAGATTGTTGGGGGCCGGGGGCAGCGGCGCTGGGAAGCGGTGTGGACAGGCATTCAGGCAGCGCACCGCGTTGGATTCTCGCCGCTGAAGCTCAATGTGGTGGTGATCCCAGGGGTGAATGACCACGAGGTGCTAGATTTGGCCGCTCTCACCCTAGAGCGGGAATGGCACGTCCGCTTTATCGAGTTTATGCCCATTGGCAACGGTGATCTGTTTACGCACCGGGGCTGGGTGCCCTCGGAGGAGCTGCGCCAGCAGATTCGCGCTAAGTGGGGCTTGGTCGAGTCGAATGTGCGCGGCAACGGTCCGGCTGATGTGTTTCAAATTCCGGGGGCTCAGGGGACGCTGGGATTTATTAGCCAGATGTCGGAGTGTTTTTGCGATCGCTGCAACCGCATGCGCCTCTCGGCCGATGGCTGGCTGCGCCCATGCTTGCTTAACGAAACCGGGCAGATCAATTTGAGAACGCTGCTGCGGGACGGTAAACCACTGGAGTACATTCGCGATCAGGTGGGGGAATTGCTCGCCGCTAAACCCGAAATCAACTACAAGATGCGCGAGTCGGGCACTACCGGAGCCTACGGCCGCACCATGTCTCAGATTGGTGGTTAAGTTTACCAGCGACGGCCTACGCCGACCTGGAGCCGCATGGGGGAATTGCCCCGTGCTGAAACGGTATTGACCCCCATCTTGGCGTCACCAAAGAGCACTAGCCCCTGCACCACCTCGGTTTCAGCCCCGGCATTGAGCACCAGGCCGTTGCGATCGCCAATGGGAGTGCTGCCGTTGACCAGCGCGACCCCGGCCCCAGCGTAAACATTCGTGCCCTGGCTCACGGACATGTCGTAGGAGAGGGTCGGCAGCACCGCGCTCGACTCGCCGTTGACGTAAACCGAACCCCGCACTGACAGGTTGGAGTCGGGCAAATCCATACGGCCCTGATACTGTAAGCCTTGACTGCCTTGAGTTGTGCTGCCCGGCTGTAGCACGTTTTGAAGAATCGTCGCAGCAGGGTTGTTACCCTCTACTAGGCCCGACCCTGCTCTAGGAGCAATAGCGCTTTCGAGAGGAACGCCGACATAGCTGCCGTCCATCTGCGCGTGGGCTGGGGCGATATGAAGAGAAGGCACTACTAGAGTAGCCGCCGCCATAACCAGCCAACCGATCTTTTTCAACTCAGGTGTCCTCACTTGGGAAACTAAAATCATGATTTCCCAGCAGACGCACCGCTGCAGCAGAGTTTGGGACACTTCCCCAAGTGACCAAAACCCTTGTAGAAGCTTTGAAAACTTTGAACTATCAAGTTAATGAAGAGCCTGTACGTTTATAGTTATGCGATGTCTTAGGGGCGGCAACCCATCACCACTAAGCCCCCCACCTAACCCCCCTTACATTGGAAGATCCATGTCCAGTAGTGTTTTGACTGCAATTCGCGCTGTGGTTTCTTTAGGAACAGTACTTGCTGCTCCCGCCGCCTTTGCCAACTCGTTTGCAGGAACGTCTTCCCCAGGTGCACTGCCGGATGCTTACCAAGCGGCACTCCAAACCCTAGGAATTGATGTTTTAGTGCCGGGTACTGTACCTCCAGGATTTACCGTGTCAAAGCTGGAGGTAGAACCTTGCCCCGTTGACTACCCCTATAGGGAAGGGGAAATCTGCCGATTTGGGCCAGCCTATCGAATCACCTACCGCGACGATAATTCAACCTGCTTTGCAATTGAGGCGGTAGGAGGCGGCGTAGGCGGTGCGGTCCCTGAATACAGCTTTGATGTAGAAACCGCTTTATTTGGGGTTGTGCCCATTGGTTTTGGCCAATTCGGTTTCCAGCCAGGTCAGCCGATCGGTCCATCTAGGCAAATGCCAACGCTTGACCAACGTCAGTCTCCGCAGGCCAATACGATGTCTGGATGGATGGGAACTGGCCCCTTCTATCGCGTTGTCACTGATTTGCAAAATGACAACGTTTTTCCATGCTTTCGTAGCATTACCCCGGAAGCCGTAGGAGAAATTGTCACCACTCTGAAGTGGCTTGACTGAGCGGTTTAGCGAACGCTGCTTGCTGGGAATTCTTAGAATCATCGGGAATCTTCACGCCAAGCGCTGGAGGATTCCATAACGCAAGCAGCAGGGCAAACCTGGCGGAATCATGGCACTTCTATCAATGGCTTACAGTGCGCTTGGCCCCTTTAGTCTGATCGGTGGGGCTTTTTGGGTTTGGATGCTCTACGACTGTCTGAAGAACAGCCGCCAGGGCTGCTACACCTGGGTCTGGATTCTTTTATTTCTCAATGTGCTGGGCGCAGCGCTCTACTTTGTGATCTGCTGGATGCCCAATCATCCTAATGCGATCCCCGTTCCCAACTTCACGAATCGCTGGCGGCTGCGTAATGCTCTCTGGCAGGCCGAGGCCGAGGCCAAAAACATTGGCAAGGCGCACCAGTACGTCAAGCTGGGCGATGTTCACTACCAGATGGGCAGCCGGGAAAAAGCCGCGATCGCATACGACCAGGCCATTGAAAAAGAGCCCACCAACATCAAAGCGCTTTGGGGCGCCGCCTGCGTGGCCCTCGACCGCAAGCAGCTAGAGGTAGCCCGCAATCATTTGCAGGTGTTGGTGCGATCGCAACCCGAATTTGCCTACGGCGATGCCTCCATGCTCTACGCCCAAACCCTGCATCAGCTGGGCGATTTAGACGGAGCGCAGGCCCACCTGCAGACCCACCTGAAGCAGTGGAGCCATCCCCAGGCATATCTGCTGCTGGCGCAGATTCAGCAGAAGCAGGGACAGTCGGCAGAGGCCCGCGAAACGCTGGAAACCATGGTGGTCAAAGTCAAAAGCTCCACTCCGTTTCAGTACCGCAAAAATCGCCGCTATGTGGGGCAGGCGGAGAAAATGCTCCACCGCTTGGGAAAGGTTGCTTGATTGGTTGATTGTCGGTGGCGGCAATTGGTGGGCGGTGCCCACCCTACTCTCCTCTCTCTGGCTCTTCCCTTACCCTCTGATCCAATCCAGCACCAGTCGATTCACTTCGGCTGGTTTTTCGTCGAAGAGGCAGTGTCCGCCGTCGGGAATGGCTCTGTAGGTAAGCTGCGGGTTGAGCGGCAGGAGCTTTTCGGCCCAGGCGGGAGAAACAACTCGATCCTGTGCGCCCCAAATCAGCAGAGCAGGCACCTGGAGGGCCGTAACTAGCTCCTGGGTTGAGGGGCTAAAATCGGCCGCAGTGCGCGATCTCACCAGATAACAGAGCGCTCGGGCCGCTCCCCGCTCGGTAGGGGGCCCTGCAAAATGGGCAATCAGCTCGTCATCTACTCTCGACGGATCCATATAGAGCGTCTGCAAAACACGCTTTAAGAACTTGGGGCGGCGCACAAATAGAAACAGGGGCCGCATCAACAGCGGTGTGGAGAAAACGCTTTCGACTGTGCGTGAGAGGGTATCGACCCAGCCAGAAACGAGCTCTTGGCGAGCGGCGGGCAGGGTGAATAAGACTAAACGGCTGACCATAGTGGGGTGTGCGATCGCGCTGGTTAATGCGATCAGCGCCCCCAGGGAGTGGCCCATCAAAACCACCGGCTTACCAATGAACGTTTGCCAAAACTCAAAGACCTGAGCCGACCAGAGGTTAGTCCCGTAAGATGCAGCCGTCTTTTCAGAAGCTCCAAACCCCAAAAAATCAAGGGCGTAAACGGGGTGATGTTGGCCCAATTCCAAGAGGTTGTCACGCCACTGATTGAGGCTGGAGCCAAAGCCATGCAGTAGCAAAATCGGCACATTTTCCTGCGCCGCTGGGTCTTCGGGCATCAAAAAACTGTACCGGACTCGCCAGCCCCGCCAGTACCAAGTCCGCTGGTGCCCCAGCCGAGAAGGAACAACCTTGCTCTGAACCATCAGTCGACGTAAGTGGAAACAGCACTTCCTCGATGCAGCTTACATCAAGGCTCCATTGCTTATTCTCGATCAAGATACTGAGCCTTGTAAGTAGTCAGACTGTCGCTGCAGCAAAACTCACCTCAAACAGCGCCCCACAGCCCGAACCTCCTCAACTCTTTCCACCGGTGCCACTTTGGGTCATGCTAGAAACCGGAGATTGAGAGATGTTGAGAAGGCTGGAGAGATAGGCCAATGACTGAGATGGATCCCGTTAAGCTAATGAAGCAGGAAGTGGGCCGGGCCGCAGCGGCGCGGGTGCAGTCTAATACTGTCGTAGGGCTCGGTACGGGTTCAACCACCGCTTTTGCCATTCAGTTTATTGGAGAGCGCTTAAAGTCTGGTGAGCTGACCAATATCAAGGGTGTTCCCACCTCCTTTCAAGCGTCTGTGCTGGCTAAGCAGCACGGTATTCCCCTGACCACCCTGGACGAGGTGGATGAAATTGCTCTGGCCATTGACGGGGCTGATGAAGTTGATCCCCAGTTCAACCTGATTAAAGGCGGTGGAGCAGCCCACACGCGCGAGAAGATTGTGGACGGTCTGGCTAAAGAGTTCATCGTGGTAGTCGATAGCTCCAAGCTGGTGGATCACCTTGGCAGCACATTCCCACTGCCCGTTGAGGTGTTGCCGATGGCGGTTGCTCCCGTGACCAAAGCGTTGAAAGCGCTTGGCGGTACGCCCGAACTGCGGATGGGTGTGAAAAAAGATGGCCCAGTCATTACTGACCAGGGCAACATGGTGCTGGATGTAAAGTTCGACGCCATTGACAACCCCATCGAATTGGAAAAGACCATCAACAACATCCCGGGTGTGTTGGAGAACGGTTTATTTGTAGGGGTGGCGACTGAAGTGCTGGTGGGCGAGGTCAAGGACGGACAGGCCACCGTTCGCAATCTCTAGACAGGTCCTGTAGGGTGCGTCATCACTGCGCGTGACGCACCCTACTGAACTGACATACCTGAAATAGGCTTTAGAGCGTCATTGCGTAGCTTGCTTCCCGAAGGGTGCGAAGCGCGGCAATCTCTGTAGAGAAGCTACTATACCGAGATTGCTACAGCCCTCCGGGCATAGCTCCGCTAGCGCTCTGCTCGCAATGACAATGCACGGTTTTAGCCTTGCCAAATCAACTTCATACACTGTGTGCTTAGGAGTGGAACCGCTCTAGGCAGAGCTGGCGGAAGTGGTCGCCGCGAACCTCGAAATTGGGATACTGGTCAAAGCTGGCGCACGCCGGAGAGAGGAGTACTACTTTGGCCTCATGCTGCAGAGCCAGATCGGCGCTGCGCTCCACGGCTCGATCCATAGTTTCGGCAATTTCGTAGCTGGTGTAGCCTACCTGCTCTAGCCGCTGGGCAAAGGTCGGGGCCGCTGCACCGATCAGCAGCACGCTGGCTGCCTGATGTCGAATTGACTCTAGCCACGCGGTATCGTTGCCCTCTTTGGCTTCGCCGCCCGCAATCAGAATGGCGGGCGGCGCTACAGCGTTGAGACCAACCTCAGCCGCGTCGTAGTTGGTGGCTTTGCTGTCGTTGATAAAGTCGACGCCCTGCCAGGTGCAAATATGCTCCAGCCGATGGGGCACACCGGGGAAAGTGGAGACGCCCTGGGCGATCGCATCCTCGTTAATCTCTGCCAAACAGGCCGCAGTTACTGCCATTAGCAGGTTTTGCAGGTTGTGGGCACCGACCATTCGCAGCGCATCGGCCCGCACAATGGGCAGGCTCTCAAACTTGACCCAGCCGTCTTCGATATAGGTAATGGGCTTGAGCGGTGCGATCGCATGGCGACCCCGCACGCTGGTCCAGCAGCCGTCGGCAAAGCTCAGAGGTACCTGCTCACGCAGGTAAGGGTCATCGCCGTTGAAGATGGTGTAGTCCGAGCGGTGCAGCAGGCTAGCTTTGATCTCGAAATAGTTCTCGAGAGTCTTGTGCCGCTGCAAGTGATCAGGGGTAAACGTCGTCCACAGGCCGATGCGGGGGGCCAAGGTGGGAGAGGCTTCAATCTGATAGCTGCTCAGCTCGGCGATTACCCAGTCGGGCACCTGCTGACGTAGGGCCAGTTCACAGGCGGCGTAGCCAATGTTGCCGCAGGCCGGAGCGTCGTACCCCGCCGCCTGAAAGATGGCGGCAGTGAGGGCAGTGGTGGTGGTTTTGCCATTAGTGCCGGTTACGCCTACCCAAGGGCGATCCTGCAGCGAGCGCCAGGCCAGCTCGGTCTCGCCAATCACCTCGATCCCCATTTCTCGTGCCTGATTCAGCGTAGGCGTGTCCCAAGGTACGCCGGGACTAACCACCAGCAGATTGAGCTTTTCATTAGGGGTGAAGGTGTAGCCTAGCTTGACAGTAACCCCCTCTGCCTGGAGGGCCCGCTGCTGATCAAACAGCTGGGGAGCAGAGTTGCGATCGCTCAAGATCACCTGCCAGCCTTCCTGAAGCAGCAGCCGAGCCGCCGCGACACCAGACTTGCCAAGGCCAATTACATGGGCATTATTCATTGACGATGCACCTACCCTTTGACAATAGCCCCAAAGTCCGCCAGCACCCGCGCATGGTTGCGCAGCAAGCCCAGCAGATTGAGGCGGTTGCGCCGGACATCGGCATTCTCATCCATCACTAGAACGCTATCGGGACCGTCGAAGAAGCGGCTGACCACCGGGGCCGCAGATTCAAGACCGGCTAAGAGCTTGCCGTAGTCGCGCTCGGCCTGGGCCGCTTGAGTTTGGGGCAAAAGCGCCTGCAGCGCCTCAAAGAAAGCCCTTTCCGAAGGCTGCTGAAACAGGTTGACATCCACCGCGGCGCCGGGGTCGAGGGTTCGGGTGTCGAGACTGCCCTGAGCGGCCAGGCGCGAGGCCCGGTTGACCGTTTCGTAAATTCGGTTGAGACTGCCGTCTTGCCGAATGTTTTGGAGGAAACGGGCTCTGTCGCGGACATCTAGCAGGTTGATTAGGGCGCGCTCGGTGTAGTCGGGGTCGTTTTCGCCCAGCACAGCGTTGATCAGGTCGTAGTCGATAGCCTCCTCGTCCTGCAGCAGAGTCCGTACCCGGGTCAGGAAAAAGTCGTTGAGCTGAGTTTCCAGCTCAGCCGCATCGGCGATGGTAATCGCCGGATCGGCCACGAAGTCCTGAATCACCGTCTTGAGGATTTGGTGCAGGTTAAGCGCCAGATTGGCATTCCAGGTGATGTTGACGATGGCGTTGGCGGCGCGGCGCAGTGCAAAGGGATCGGACGATCCGGTAGGCAGCATCCCCAGGCTGAAGATGGCGACCAGGGTATCGAGCCGATCGGCAATGCCCACAACTTGTCCAGCTAGGGTTTGAGGCAGGCTGTCGGCAGCACCGCGGGGCAGGTAGTGCTCGAAGAGAGCAGTGGCTACGGCCTCAGATTCGCCGGAGTGAAGAGCATATTTCTGGCCCATGATCCCCTGGAGTTCGGGGAACTCACCCACCATCTGCGTCACCAGGTCGGCTTTGCAGAGCAGGGCTGCTCGCTGGATCGTTTGTTTCTCATCGGCTGAAAGCTGGAGCTGACCGGCTAGGTGAGCTGCGATCGCACCAATGCGGTCCACCTTGGCTCGCACCGAGCCCAGGCGCTCTTCGAAGGTAACGGTCTCTAGCTTGCCGACAAAGGCCTCCAGCGGCTGCGCTCGATCGGCATCAAAGAAGAACTTGCCGTCGGAGAGCCGTGCCCGGATCACCCGACCGTTGCCCTCGGCAATAATGTTGGCCTTGGCCGGATCGCCGTTAGAGATGGTGACAAAGCAGGGCAGCAGATCACTAGAGCCAGCCTCAGGCCGCACTGGGAAGTAGCGCTGGTGGCTTTCCATCTCCATCATGGCGACTTCCGAGGGCAGCTCTAGAAATTCCTCGTCGAACTTGCCTACGACGGCCGTGGGCCACTCTACTAAGTTCGTCACTTCTTCTAGCAAGCTGGGCGAGATGACGGCAACTCCGCCGGTCCCCTTAGCCGCAGTCTCGGTCTGCTCCTGAATGCGCTGCTGTCGCACGGCCGGATCGACCTCCACAAAAGCACTGCGCAGAGTGTCGACATAGTCGGCGGCGTGATTGAGGGAAAAAGATCCAGGGCGCAGCACGCGGTGGCCTTCGGAGATGCGATCGCTCGTACAGCTTTCAGACCCGTTTTCTAGGGTCAGCGGCAGCACCTGATCGTCGAGCAGCAGCACTAGCCAGCGAATGGGCCGGGGAAAACGCAGATCTCCATCGCCCCACCGCATAAAGCGCTTACCCTCCAGACCAAAAATCCACTGGGGCACCCGCTCCTTCAAAATCTCAGCCGTCGGGCGGCCGGGAATGCGCTGGTTCACAAATACAAACGCGCCTTTGTCAGTTTCGCGCACCTCCAGGGCCTCTAGCTCAACACCCCGAGAGCGGGCGAACCCTTCAGCTGCTTTGGTGGGCTTACCGTCCTTAAAGGCCGCCTGGGCTGGGGGGCCTTTGACCTCCTCCTCGCGATCGGCCTGGCGCTCTGGCAGCCCCTCGATGAGCAGGGCCAGCCGCCGGGGCGTCCCGTAGAAGGCAATGGAGCCAGGCTCTAAAAAGTGTTCCTTGAGTTCGGGGAGGATGCGGGCCTCCCACTGTTTAAGAGCCTCACTCACAAAACTGGCGGGCAGCTCTTCTGTGCCAACTTCCAGCAAAAACGTTGCCATACCGTACGTTAATTCACTCGTTAATGCGCTTGCTTGCCAAGGCCCCCGTGGACCTTCTTCACTGTTGCCTCTGCCCCGACCGATCAGCCCAAGCTGTCTCCGTTGGCGCAGGTGCTCCTCGAGATTCCAATATTCAATTTCATCAGTCTACCTTGAGAGCCGCCAGGTTACCGTCAGACTCGACGGCTCAGTTTTGACCGTTCTGCGAAAATTCTAAAACCACCTGCAAGGGGGCTTTAACGGCAGGATTTTATTTTGTTTCAAGCTCTACGGCTGTCTCAAACTCTACGACCCATGAACTGGTACGTGGTCATATACCCCCGGCCCTTGACCAGCACCTGCCCTACCTGCTCAAAGTCGTAGCGCTGCTGCAGGCGTTGATAGGTGGCCTCAGTCACCTGAATTTTGCCGGGTGTTCCTTGGGACTGCATGCGGCTGGCAACATTGACCGCATCGCCCCAGAGGTCATAGCTAAACTTGCGAATACCGATCACCCCCGCCACGACCGTCCCGGTGTTGATGCCAATTCGCAGCTGGAGGGGAAGACCATCCTCGCGGGTGAACTGAGCGATAGCCACCTGCATTGCGATCGCCATTTCCATGACGGCCTCGGCGTGATCAGCGCGAGGCACCGGCAGACCGCCAACCACCATATAGGCATCACCAATG